>NZ_JBARMD010000538.1:0-12774 GCF_049802275.1 Occallatibacter sp.
CGTCGGGTCCGGGGGTGTGGATTCCGGCGGAGGCGCTGGTAAGCTTCCACCTTGCGGCGCCGATCACGGTGCAGCCCGTTACACAGCAGGAAGCAATGCGGTTGGCACAGGGACTTTATCCCGGCGGCCCGAATCTGTATCGCCGCGCGCCGTATGGGTATCCATACGGGTATCGTCCGTATCCATATGCGTATTCCCCGGTGTATTACCGGCCGTATTACTACGCGGGTGGGTACTACTACTGGCGGTAAGACTTTGTGAGACGCAGAGTGGGACAACCGGAATTCTGTAAGACATTCGCGGTCTTTGTAAGACATGAAAAAGCTAATGTAAGACGGCGGGCACTCAACAGTGGGGGTGCCCGTTGGCTTTTCGGTGGACTGTGTCAGACAGCATTCGCAGTAATCAATGTGTCGTTGGATAGAATTGGTTTCCATGGAGAACGTTTCTTTTGGCAGGCGGTGGGAGGGACGCGTTGTCGAAGGACGGTTCCCGCTCCTGGAGTGGTTGGAAGGCTCAGAGAGTCGCGGGTTGTTCTTTACCGTCTTGCAGGGTTTGCAAGAAGCCGTCATTGAACTGATTTCGGCGGGTGGCGCCGAGGCGGACGCCTACATTGCGCAATGGGATTTCGCAATGGCTCTGTCTCATCCACATTTAGTAAAAATATTCGCAGCTGGCCGATGCGTCATCGATGGCAGAGACCTGGTCTACGTTGTCACAGAGCGTTCCTACTCGACTCTTGCAAAGACCCTTCAAAGCAGAGCCCTCAAAGCCGACTCGGCCAAAGAGACTTTCATTCCTGTGCTCAATGCAGTTTCCTATCTTCACGAGAATGGTGTAATTCACGGCCACATAAATCCATTGAACATTTGGTTCGCCAACTCGAAGCCGAAACTGTCAGTTGCGGATTTACTGAAAGCAGGATCAGCCAAGAGAACCATCGAAACACCGGGGAATTACGATGCGCCCGAGTTGATGGGTGGAGTGGCGACGAAGGCAGCAGACACCTGGTCGATTGGTATGACCCTGTGGGAAGCGATGACCCGGGCGAGAAATAAAGACCCTGAGGCCGCGGAATCGCTGCCGGTCCCTTTTCGCGAAATTGTGCAGGAATGTCTTCGAGTTGATCCACTGCGTCGATGCACGATTCAGAGCATCGTAGAACGACTCGAGGGAAGCAAATCTGTACCTGTTCCAGAAGACCCGATTCCTGTCAAAATAGATAGCCCGCCTCGTGCGCCAGATGAGCCCCTCCGCGCAGTGACCCCAATTCCGGCAACCAAAAATCCGATCCCTCCGGAACCGGAGGCACTTCTTTTTCCGGAAAAAGAATTCGAAAACACGGAGGATTCCGATCCGGTTCTTTTTTCCAAGTCCCTTACGCACTTCGAGGAAAAATCCCGGTTTCGGTTTCTTCCGTATGCAGTTCTCGTTCTCGCTGTAATTGCGCTGACTTCCTTTCTGCTGGTTCGAGGACACAAGACGGAGACCCCGCCTCTTGTGGCGAGCCAGAATAGGTCTGTTCCAGCCACAGCCGCGCCGGAGAAGGAGTCGGCGGCTCAGGGTCCGCCAGCCACGAATCAAGCACAGCCGGCCACCAGCCCGTCTGTATCCGCGCCGCAACCCGAGGTCGCTCCGGCAGGCACAAATCAAACACAGCCTGCGGCCAGCCCGTCTGTATCGCAGCCGCCACCGGGGGTTGTTCCGCAACCGGGGGTTGCTCCGCAGACCGGGGTTCCTCCGCAGGTTCAAAGCGCTCCCACTCCAGCGCAACCAGCGCCGACGCCGCCATCAACTGTGAACCATCCGGTGCCCAGAGGGAAAACAGAAGGGCTTGTCGCACAGCGGGTGATTCCCACGGTATCGCCGGGCGCCCGTTCCGGGATGCGAAGGCCTGTCGAGGTCCTGATACGCGTTTCGGTCAACCAGGATGGCGCGGTTTCAGATGCCGCATATATGTCGCATGGCCCTGGGAATTATTTCGCCAGGCTTGCACAGCGAGCGGCAGAATCCTGGAAGTTCAAGCCGCCAACGCGGAATGGCAATCCTGAGCGCAGCGTCTGGACCCTCCGGTTCAACTTCGAGAGAGAAAAGACCGAGGTCACGGCGACGGAGGATAGGGAATAGCTCGTTTCACCTGCCCTGAGACTCCATCGGCTTGATCATCCGTGATTTAGCCTGGGTGCTTTGGTTGGACTCGCGATTCATTCATGGCTGGGGCCGGCGGGCCAGAGGCGGCAAACCGGAGCCGGGGTCGTTTATAATGGGATTGCATCGCAACGTGCGAGAATTGCGCTTTTTTGAGAGAGATTTGCCCCCGGAATGCTGTCATTTCTGCAGCGGGGCGGCGAGGCTCCCCACAGTATGCGCGTAGAGAGTTGAAGGCTTAAACCCACCCATGATTCGTTTTCTTCAGCAGGACAATCGCGTCGTCAAGGCACTTTTTGTCGTGATCATCGCCGCCGCGTCGGTTTCGATGGTTGTTTACCTGATCCCCGGCCTGACCGGGCAGGGCGCCGTATCGGCGGGAACGTATGCAGTGGTTTATCCGCACTGGTACAGCAAGTTCTTTGCCAGTGGTGAAGCGATCAGCCAGCAAAAGGTATCGGCGCAGGCGCGGCAGCAGCTGCAGCAGCGGAATCCGCAGTACGCATCGAATCCGATGATCGTAAGCCTGTTTGAGCAGCAGGTGGGGCAGCAACTGGTGCAGCAGCAGATTCTATTGGCGGAAGCGGCCAAGCTGGGCATCTCGGCGAACAGCGATGATGTGGCCCAGTTTTTGCACGAGGGCCAGGCTGGCCAGGTCCTGTTTCCAAACGGCAAGTTCATCGGGCAGGACCAGTACGCCGCGCTGATCAACACCCGGTTCGATATGTCTGTCGCGGATTTCGAAGAGAGCGTGCGCCACGACATTACGATTCAGCGGCTGCGGGCGTATGTGACGGCAGGGCTGTCGGTGAGCGAAAAGGAAGCGCGCGAGCAATATGTCAAGAGCGGGACGAAGATCAAATTCGATTACGCTGTGATCTCGGGTGACGATATTCGCAAGTCGATCAATCCGACGGATGCGGAACTGGAAGCATTCTTCAAGAAGAACGCCGCTCGTTACGCCAATGCAGTGCCCGAAGAGCGGACCATCAGCTACTTTGCGTTTACGCCGGAGGATGTGCCTGGGGGCGTGCAGCAGCCTACGCAGCAGGAGATCGAGGCGTATTACAACGCGCACAAGAGCGAGTATTCAGTGCCGGAGCAAGCCAAATCGCGGCACATCCTGATCCAGGTGCCCCAGGGCGCCGATGCCAAGACCGATGCCGCGGCGAAGGCGAAGGCCGAGGACATTCTGAAGCAGATCCAGCACGGGGCGAACTTTGCCGATCTGGCGAAAAAGTATTCTGACGACCCGGGCAGCAAGGATTCGGGCGGCGAACTTGGTTTTGCGCAGCGCGGGCACATGGTGCCGGAGTTTGACCAGGCGATTTTCACGCAAAAGATCGGCGACACGAAGATCGTGAAGACGCAGTACGGGTATCACATTGTGCAGGTGGAAGAGCGGACGGCGGCGCACGCGCAGTCGCTGGCCGAGGTGCTGCCGACGATTCAGGCGACGCTGATGCGCCAGAAGTCGACTGCCGCACAGGATGCCTACGCACGTACATTGACTGCGGAAGCGATCAAGAACGGGCTGGACAAGACCGCGGCGGAACACCATCTGCAGGTGGTTACCACGCCGCCGGTAAATGCGTCGGGTGTGATTCCGGCGCTGCCCGACGGATCGCAGTTAATTTCACACGCGTTTGCGGCGAAGCCGACCGATCCGCCGCAGTCTGCGCCCACGGGCGAAGGCTATGCAGTGTTCCAGGTGAAGAGCGTTATTCCGGCTCATGCGCCGACGTTCGCGGATTGGAAGAGCCATGTTGAGGACGACTACCGCAATGAGCAGGTTCCGGCAATGTTGAGCCAGAAGACCGCGGAACTGGCTGCGAAGGCGAAGGCTGAAAACGACCTTGCCAAAGCCGCCAAGGAGATGGGCGCAAGCATGAAGACCAGCGACCTGGTGGACCAGACCGGGCAGGTACCGAGCCTTGGCGCGGTTGGACAGGTGGCTCCGCAGTTGTTCGAGATGGCTCCTGGTACGATCAGCGGACCAATTAACGCGGGCCGCACAGGAGTGGTGGCAAAGCTGGTGGATAAACAGCAGCCGAGCGACGCGGATATCGCGAAGAATCTCGACCAGGTGCGCGATCAGCTTCTCGAGGAAAAGCGGCAGGAAGCTTTCGGGATCTTCGCGAACAACATCATCGCGGAATACAAGAAGAACAATCGGGTTCGCATCAACGCCAAATCGCAAAGCCCGCTCTCTGGCGAGTAGTTCGAGCACTTCTCCTTTCAAGGACAAGGCCCGTTTCCGATGGAAGCGGGCTTTGCTGTTCTCAGGGGATTCGACACGCCTAAGAGGCAGCTAATGTATTCCGCAATTTGGCGTCGATTGCTGTGCTAGTGAACAGCTTGCAGGAAGAGGCCAATTGAGCGCGCCTTTGAAAAGCCCCGGGGCTAAAGCCCCACTGATTTCATGGCCATTATTCGTGGGGCTGAACCGGCTGCGGAAAAACGGTGAAGAACTGACAAATTGCCCGGAGAACCTGCCTCAGCGGCTAAAGCCGGCAATGACATTGTGCCGCTTACGGCACGGCTGAAGCCGTGCCCTTTCAAAGCAACGAGTTTTTCTGCGGCCTGTGAAGCCCCACGCTTCTTCCGTCCACTGATAGGCGAGTTTTTCCGAACGCTGTGAAGTCGCTCTCGTAGAGAATCCGTGCGCACATGATTATTCGCGGCCTGTAAAACCGCGCCCTCTCAGACGGTCGGAGATAATAACGCTATGGAGTTTCAACGTTCGTCCGGTGTTTTACTGCATGTCAGTTCATTGCCTTCTTATGGAGGGATTGGGGACCTGGGTCCGGCCGCGCATCATTTTATCGAGTTTCTGGCGGCGGCCAAGCAGCATGTGTGGCAGGTGCTACCGCTTTGCCCGACAGGATACGGGAATTCACCCTACGCGGGCTCGTCGGCATTTGCGGGGAATCCTTACCTGATCAGTCTGGAGTACCTGGTCGACTGGGGTTGGATTTCGGAAGACCGGATCAAGGGGCTGGCGGGGCGCGGCGGTAACGTGGATTTCGGGCAGGTGGAGACAAGGAAGCTTCCGTTGCTCTATGAGGCGGCAGGCAATTTTCTCGATCGCGGCCCGCATGATCCGGAGCTTGCCGCGCAGTGGAAGCGCTTTGAGGAGTTTTGCCAGGCGGAGTCGAACTGGCTGACCGATTACGCGATGTACGCGGAGTTGCGGCGGCGCTTTAACACAGGAGCATGGACCCAGTGGCCCGAGGGGATTCGACGGCGGGAACCCAAGGCGCTGGCGAAGGTGGCCGCGGACGCAGGACGCATGCTGGCGGTGGAACAGGTGCTGCAGTTTGCGTTTGCGGTTCAGTGGACGAATTTACGAGCAGCCGCAGCGCGGCATGGAATTCGCATTCTCGGTGATGTGGCGATTTTCGTGAACATGGATTCGGCCGATGTTTGGACGCATCCTGACATTTTTGAGCTGGATAAGGATCTGAGGCCTATCCATATTGCCGGTGTGCCGCCGGATTATTTTTCGCCGACGGGGCAGAGGTGGGGCAATCCGCTATACCGGTGGGAGGTGCTGGCAGAGCGCGGATTCGACTGGTGGATCGATCGGATTCGGCGCTCGCGCGAGTTGTATGACTTGATTCGGCTGGATCATTTTCGCGGGTTTGAATCGTACTGGTCCATCCCGGCAGATGAAGAGACGGCGATCAACGGGGAATGGGTGAAGGCCCCGGGGCTGGAGCTGTTCCGCGCGCTTGAAGCCGCCCTTGGTCCGCTGCCGCTGGTGGCGGAAGATCTGGGCCTGATTACGCCGGAAGTGGATGCGCTACGGCTGGAACTGGAGATGCCGGGGATGCGCGTGCTGCAGTTTGGATTTGGAGACAAGGGCGCGCATATGCATTTGCCGCACCAGTACGTACCGGGGATGGTGGCCTATACCGGTACGCACGATAACGACACCACGGTGGGATGGTGGAAAACTTTAGGCAAGACGGAGCGCGCGGCTGTAGAGGCGCTGATTGGTCCGCTGAACAATCGGCCGACATGGCCGTTGATTCGCGCAGCTGCGGGAAGCGTGGCGGAGATCGCGATTGTGCCTGTGCAGGATCTGCTGGAATTTGGATCGGAGGCGCGGATGAACACTCCGGCTGTTCCCGAGGGGAACTGGAGTTGGCGCGTGCCGGAAGGAAGCTGGAACCCCCAGCTGGCGGCGCAGATTGCCGCAATTGTGGATGTGACCGATCGCGACAATGATCCCTTAACCCCCCGGGAATTCGATGCGGAGGTTACAAAAAGCTGAGGCGCCATGCCTTGGGTGCTCTAGGTTCAGAGCGCCGGGCTTGTTATCCTTGCCCCACATGGAAACAGCGGCGATTCAGACTCACGGGCTCACGCGGCGCTTCGGCGCCCTGACAGCGGTTGAGAATGTGACATTTACGGTAGCTACCGGCCAGTTTTTTGGCTTTCTCGGACCGAACGGCGCGGGCAAGTCCACCACAATCAAGATGCTGACGGGGCTTCTGGAGCCGTCAGCGGGAACGATCGAGATTCTAGGGAAGCCCTTCAGCGCGGGTGCGCTAGACCTGAAGCGACAGATCGGTGTTGTTCCCGAGGGGATGGCGCTGCTGGGACGGCTGACCGCGCCCGAGTATCTGCGTTTTGTTGGCCGCATGTACGGCCTGGAGAGAGAGACGGTGAACCGCCGGACAGAAGAACTCCTCGAGTTCATGCAACTGGCGGACGAGCGGCGCAAACTGGTGACCGATTTCTCTCATGGCATGCAGAAGAAACTGGCGCTGGCCGCGGCGGTGATTCACGGGCCGCGTGTGCTGTTTCTTGACGAGCCGTTTGAGGGTGTGGATGCGATTGCAGCAGGGATGCTGAAGACCATGCTCCAGGGGATGATTAATCGCGGTGCGACGATCTTCCTTACAACCCACGTGCTGGAGATTGTGGAGCGGCTGTGCAGTCACGTGGCCATCATTCACCAGGGGCGGCTGGTGGCGAATGGATCTCTTGAGGAACTGCGCGCCGGCGTGGCCAGCACGCTGCCGGGTGCGGAGAGCGAACAAAGGCTGACGCTGGAGGAGATGTTTCTCTCGATCGTGGGAGCGAGCGGGCAGGAGCCGGCGCAGGAGCTGTCATGGCTGGCGTAGCACGAGTTGAAGACGCGGCGGTGGGCTCAGGCGGTCCAATTGGCCGAATGGCTCGTCGGCAGTTCTCTGCGCTCGTCGCGATGCGCTGGCGGATGCTGGCCAATAACGTGCGCTCCGTGCAAGGTGCGTTCGAGTTTGGCGCGCGTGGGGTCGCCTTTCTCGTCTACTCGATCATGGGGCTTTCGCTCGGCTTCGGCCTGGGCGCCGGAGCGTACTCTCTTCTGTCGAGCGGGCATGCGGAGTTCCTTTCGGCATTATTCTGGACGGCGTTTCTGGTTTGGCAGGCGCTGCCCATTGCTCTGGCGTCGTTTCAGGAGCAGTTCGACCTCGCCGGGCTGTTGCGCTTTCCGGTGAACTTCGGCTCGTTTTACGTGCTGAACCTTGTGTTCGGGCTGGTGGATGTGCCGACGATCCTGGGGAGCATCTGCTGCGTGGGAATCCTGAGCGGGGTGACGCTGGCGCGGCCTGGTTTGTTCGGCTGGACGGCGTTTGCGCTGGCGATTTTCGCGCTGTTCAACGTTCTGCTGGCACGGACCGTGCTGGCATGGGTGGACCGCTGGCTGGCCAAGCGCAGGACCCGCGAGGTAGTGAGCGCAATCTTCCTGCTGTTGATGCTGAGCCTGCAATTGTTCAATCCGGCGCTGCGGAGCGGTACTCACTTTCAACGGCCAGACAAAGTTGCGGCAAAAAACAACCAGCAGAGAATCTTGAAGGAGTTCGGGGGTTGGGCTAAGACCGCTCATGTGCTGGAAGAGTGGCTGCCGCCGGGACTCGCTGCCGGGATCATCGTGGATTCGGAAGAGAAAAAGCCCGAGCAGTTTCTGTTGTCGCTGGGCGTGCTGGGTTTCTACATTCTGGGGACCGGAGCATTGCTTGGGATTCGGCTACACGCGGAGTATCGAGGCGAGAGGTTGAGCGAGGCTCCGTCGGTGCAAAAACGGACCGCGAGCGACAGCAAGTGGCTGATCGATGGTTCGGGTCCGATTGCCGCGGTTATGGAGAAGGAGTTTCGCACCATACCGCGATCGATGCCGCTGCTGTTTGCGATCGGGGCGCCGCTGCTGACCGTGCTCGTCATCAGTTCAGTTTTTCGAAACACAGCGGTGGGCGGACGTCCGTTTCAGTTTGCGTTTCCGCTGTGCGTTTGCTATGCGCTGCTGGGGTTTACGCAAATTATCTTCAACAACCTGGGAGCGGAAGGAACCGGGATTCAGATGTTATTCCTTTCGCCCACGCCGATTCGGACGGTGCTGCTGGCGAAGAATCTGATGCATGGTGCGCTTTTTGCAATGGTGGCGCTTCTTGCCGGGATTCTGGCAACGCTTCGGCTGGGCGAACCGGATTTTACGCTGCTTGCGACAACCGCTGCCTGGGTCTTGTTCGCACTGCCGACGAACCTGGCGGCAGGCAATCTGCTTTCACTGAGCATGCCGTATCGCGTGAATCTTGGCCGCATCTCGCGGCAGCGCGGATCGCAAGCCAGTGCGCTGGTGAGCATGCTGATCCAGGCCTTCGTGATAGGGTGCGGCGCGGTGGTGCTGGCCCTCTGTTCCTTCTTCGATAAGCGGTGGCTGGCAGCACCGTGTCTTTTGGTCATGGCGGGATTAGCGCTGTTGGCGTGGCTGCGCGTGCTGCGGAGCACCGATTCCCTTGCCAATCGCAATCGGGACAACCTGATTGGAACGCTGGCGAAGACGGAGTAGGGAAGGACAGCACGGAAGGCAGCTTTTAGCCTTTAGCTTCTAGCTCGTAGCTCCTAGCCTCTCGCTCTTCGCTTTCAGCGGTGCTCTGGGCCTTCAACGTCGCCCCTCCGGGCACGCTGACCGCTCAGAATTCATAGAGACTGAACTGTGCCGGCTCTGAACCGAAAGGGGTGTTTTCGCGTAATTGCATTCAGCCGGGTTAATATTCGGCTGGTTCCAACGTCATCTCTATGAACAGTCAGAAAGGCAAACCCGTGGCAATCGCCAGTCCAACCATGCACCCGGTGGAAACACGAGAGCGTCTTTCCGACCTGTTTGCCTTGCATCATCGTCGCGTTCTGATGGCCGCCTACCGCATTACGGGCAGCATGGCGGACGCGGAGGATGTGGCGCAGAGCGTGTTTCTGCGGCTGGCTGGGGGCAACGAATTCGTGGTCAGCAATGCGGGGAGTTACCTGTATCGCGCGGCCATTAACGGTGCGCTCGACCTGCTGCGGAGGAGAAATGCCGCGGCAAGCGAACCTCTGGATTTGGCGTCAGGCGTGGCCTCGCAAGGTCGCGGATCGCGGCCTGAAGCAGAGGTTGCGGGCACCGAACTGGTGGAGTGGTTGCGCTCGGCGCTTGGCGAACTGAGCCCGCGAGCCGCGGAGATGTTCACACTGCGTTATGTGGAAGAGCTGGACAATCGCGAGGTTGCGACGCTGATGCACACATCGCAGGCCGTAGTGGCTGTGACGCTGCACCAGGCGCGAGCCAAGCTGAAGAAGCGGCTCGCAGAGATGGAACGGGGGAACCGATGAAAAACCAGGAAGAAATGCTGGATAAGGCGATCAAGACGATGCGCGAGACCGAGCCCGGAAACGGCGAAGTTTCAGCTGCTGCGGAGAAGGTGGCGGGCAGGCTGGGGATCATATTTGCGGAAGACGCAGCTCTGGAAAGCTGCGAGAATGTGCGGCCCTTGCTGATCGCGTATCATGCGGGCACCCTGCCGGAGAATCGGGCGTTGCTGGTGAAGGCGCATCTACGCGAGTGCGGTGTTTGCCTGCGCCGATTCCACTCGGGATCTGGAGCCGTGGACTGGTCGGCCCCCAAGGTGATGCCTGCGCGGAAACCTGTGCGGCCGTGGGCGATGGGCTGGGCAATGGCGGCGTCGCTGGCGTTGGCGGCAACGGGCTTGTTTGTCTACAGGGCGTACTGGCAAGTTCCACCCGGAGTGCGGGCCGAGGTGCAATCGATTGACGGATCGGCTTCGCTGATCACGGCTTCGGGCGATCGCCTGCTTGCAGCGGGAGCAGAACTTAAGGAAGGCGATGAACTGCGGACGTCGGGCGGATCGCATGCAGTTCTGCGGCTGGCTGACGGTTCGACGGTGGAGATGAATGAGCGCAGCGAAGTGAGTGTGGGCGCGCGCGGACGCAACATGACGGTGGATCTCGATCACGGGGCGGTGATCGTGAAGGCGGCGCACCGGACTTCAGGTCATTTGTATGTGAAGACTGACGATTGCAGCGTTGCAGTGACGGGCACCGTCTTCTCAGTGAATTCAGGAATTAAGGGATCGCGCGTGGCGGTGTTGCAAGGTTCAGTCGAGGTAGCGCATGCGGGTGTGCGGTCGATGATCAATGCGGGGAACGAGTACACCACCACGCAGAACCTGGCGCCGGAGCCTGTGAGCGAGCAGGTTGCGTGGAGTCCGAATCGCGATCAGTACATTGAATTGCTGGCGCAGTTTTCGACACTGCAACATCGTATCGAGCAGATTCCTTTGCCGCAGCGTTACGGCAGCGATCTGCTTGATCGTATGCCTGGGAACACCGAGCTGTATGTCAGCATTCCGAATCTTGGTGATTTTGTCAGCCAGGCGAAGGCCATTTTTGAGGATCAGCTTAAGCAGAGCCCGGTGCTGCAGCAGTGGTGGAGCAATGGCAAGCAGAACAAGACTGCTGAACTTGACTCGCTGGTGAACAAGGTGCACGATCTGAGCCAGTATCTCGGCGACGAGATGGTGGTTGTGGCGTTGAAGCAACAGAATGGCAGTGGATTCGCGGTGGTTGCCGATGTGCAGCGCAGCGGGCTGGCGGATCTCTTGAAGCAGCAATTTGCCACCGAAGCGCATGGTGCGTTAACGGTGCTTGATGAGAGCACACTGCATGGCGCAATCGGCGACCAACAAGGGAAGGGTGCATATGCGCTGGTGGGAACGAAGGTGGTTATCTTCTCCAATAGCGTCGATACGCTGAAGACAATTGATGCCCAGATGAATGCCGGCTCGAGCGGATTTGCCGCATCGGATTTTGGACAAAGGATCAAGGCTGCTTACGACCGCGGGGCGGGAGTGATTCTGGCTGCCAATCTTCAGCAGATGCTGGCCGGGTCGGCGAATCATGGCGGAAAGCATAGCGATGCGTTCCTGCAGGCGTCGGGTATGGCCGATGTGCGTTACCTGATTGCGGAGCATCGCGAATCGAATGGTACTCCGGAGAATCATTTGAACGTGCAGTTCTCTGGCACTCGTCAGCGCGTGGCTTCGTGGCTGGGTGCTCCTGCACCGGTCGGTTCTCTGGATTTTGTTTCGACGAATGCTGCGCTGGCGGTGGCCGGCGTCTCCAAAGATCCGACGGCAATTGTGGACGACCTGATGGCCATGATGTCGGCGGACAAAAACGGCATGGAGAACTGGAACAAGACACAGTCGGAACTTGGCGTGGATATCCGCAATGACCTGGCTGGGAATCTTGGCGGAGAATTTCTCTTTGCGCTGGATGGGCCAGTGCTGCCGACGCCTTCGTGGAAAGCCGTGATCGAAGTGCGTGATTCCGCGCGATTCGAAGCGACGCTGGAACGGCTGGTGCAGGCAGTGAACAATCATCTGCAGGGCAAAGATGCGCATGGCGTTACGATTGATGCGAGCCAGGCAGGCGGGCAGACTTTCCATACAGTGCATAATTCGTCGACGGGTATCGTGGTCGCGGAGTACACGTACGCAAATGGGTACATCATCATTGCTCCGACGCGGGCACTGCTGATGGATGCACTGCGCGTTCACTCTACCGGCGATTCGCTGGGCCATTCGGCCAGCTTCAAAGCGCTGCTTCCGGTGGACCAGAATGAAAACTACTCGGCTGTGGCGTACCAGAATCTTGGACCGGTGCTGACACCGCTTCTGTCGCAAATGAGCGGGCAGTCAGCGGACGCACTCAAGAAGCTGGCTTCGGATTCGCGTCCCACGGCGATCTGCGCGTGGGGCAAGGATGCTGGGATCGAAGCAGCCAGCAACAGCAACCTGTTCGGGTTTGATTTCCTCACACTCGGAAGACTGCTGCATTCTCAGAAGACGGAAGGAGCAGCCACTCCGGAACAAATGGAGTGATCTGCGCGTAAGAGAACAGCATGGGAGTAATTTCACTTGATCGGCTAACGGTGCGGCTCGGCGGCCGCACCGTTCTCGACGGACTGACCGGAGAGATGCACGGCCACGCCATCGGCCTGCTTGGCCCTAATGGCGCGGGCAAGTCGACGCTGATCAACACTCTGCTCGGCTTTCACGAGCCTGCAAGCGGCAATGCACGAGTGCTTGGCCTGGATGCGCGGGTGGATCGGATGCGGATCCGCCAGAGCGTCGGCTACATGCCTGAGAACGACTCGTTTATCGGAAATATGAATGGCGTGCGGTTCGTCCGCTACATGGCTGAGCTTGCAGGATTGCCGCCGGCCGAAGCGCTGGAGCGCGCGCACGAAGCCCTGTTCTACGTCGGACTGGGCGAGGTGCGATATCGCAAGATCAGCAC
>NZ_JBARMD010000539.1:0-16758 GCF_049802275.1 Occallatibacter sp.
TGCGCAACGCAAAAGTGACGGTGATGGCTGGCGTGTCAGCTCAACCGGGAGCGTTCAGCGAAGAGATTGTGCGCGAGATGGCGCGGCACACAGACAGGCCAATCATCTTTCCGCTCTCGAATCCGACTTCCCAGGCCGAGGCCACTCCTGCTGATCTGTTGCGGTGGACAGAGGGCCATGCACTGGTGGGTACGGGCAGCCCGTTTCCACCGGTAGAAATTGACGGCCAGCCTGTGCGAATTTCTCAGGTAAACAACTCGTTCATCTTTCCGGGCCTTGCGCTTGGAATCCTTGTCTCGCGTGCGCGGCGCGTGACAGACGGCATGATCATGGCGGCAGCCAAGGCGCTTGCTGGGCTATCCCCTTCACGCGAAGACAAGAGCCTGCCGCTGCTACCGCCGATCGCAGAGTCACGCAAGGTAGCATTGGCGGTTTCGGAAGCCGTGGCGCGCCAGGCGCTCACCGAGGGCGTTGCGGCCATCGGTGATGCCGCTTCCCTCCCCGACCGGATTCGCGCGTACATGTGGAATCCCGTTTATGTTCCCTACGAGCGTGTCGAACACGGAGGCCGCGCAACCGACCTGATTTAGACTCCTCGCCCTGTAGAAAAACGCGTGTCTTGCCCGTTTGTTGATAGTATGGGGGACGGCCAAGATAAACGTTTTATCAACGAGGGAATTAATGAATCAGACTCCTGTGTGTTCCGGGATCAGAATTCCGGCAATGTTGCTCTTGTGTTTTGCGTGCACGGCGATGCCGAGCCTTGCGCAGCGCCCGCAACCCAAGCCCCACCCGACCGGCCCGTGGATGAATTCAAGCCTCTCGCCTGATGAGCGGGCCGACCTCGTGCTAAAGGAGATGACGGTCGACGAAAAGATCGCTCTTCTTCATGGCGTGGGCATGCCAACGGACGACGCAGTAACGCCGGAAAATGCTGCATCGAATCGCGGTGTGGGATACGCGGTTGGCGTTCCGCGACTCGGCATCCCTGGCATAGACATGAGCGATGCGGCCTACGGAGTGCGCTCGAGCGGAGTAAATGGACGCTATTCAACGGCACTGCCCGCCAACGTTGCCGCAGCCGCAAGCTGGGATACCAACGCGGCTTATGAGTATGGCGCATTGATTGGGCGCGAGCTGCGAGCGCAGGGATTCAACATGTCGCTCGGTGGAGGCGTGAATCTGACGCGCGATCCGCGCAATGGACGCACATTTGAGTATCTTGGCGAAGACCCGGTGCTCGCCGGAACGCTCGTGGCGCGGCTGATCGAGGGAACGCAGTCGGCCAACGTGATTGGCGACATCAAGCACTATGCGCTCAACGATCAGGAGAGCGGCCGCAACTCCGTCAACATCACCATCAGCAAGCGCGCGGCGCGTGAAAGCGATCTGCTTGCATTTGAGATTGGCGTGGAACAAGGCAAGCCGGCAGCGGTGATGTGCTCTTATAACCGCGTGAATGGCGACTTCGCGTGCGAGAACGAATGGCTGTTGAACGATGTGCTGAAGAAGGATTGGAAGTTCCCCGGCTTCGTACTGTCTGACTGGGGCGGCACGCACAGCGACGTGAAGGCATCTGCCGCCGGTCTGGATAACGAGCAGCCGGGCAGGTTCTTTTACGAGAAGCGCTTCAAGGATGCTCTCGACGCAGGCAAGATTCCACAGAGCGAGCTCGACGACCACGTACGTCGCATCCTCCGATCGATGTTTGCTGTAGGCGCCGTCGATCATCCTCGGCAGCGCAGCGTTATCGACCCCTTCGCAGGGTTCGAGACAGCGCGCAAGATTGAAGAAGGCGGCATCGTTCTCCTCAAAAATGAGAAGGCAGTGTTGCCGTTAAATGCCGCAAAGTTGAAGACCATCGCGTTGATTGGATCACATTCAGACGTGGGTATGATCTCCGGTGGCGGTTCGGCACAGGTCGATCCGATCGGCGGAAACGCCATCAAGCCTGCAGGACAGGGCGCGACTCACTGGATGGAAGAGATCTGGTTCCCGACTTCGCCGCTGAAGGCGATCCAGGCGCGTGCGCCCCAAGCTACGGTAAAGTACGATCCGGGCACCGATCCAGTTGCAGCCGCTGCTGCGGCCAAGGGCGCCGATGTCGCCATTGTGTTTGCCTACATGTGGTCCAGCGAGGGAATGGACCTGAAGAGCCTGACCCTTCCTCACGATCAGGATGCAATTATTTCGGCAGTGGCTGCCGCCAATCCGCATACTATCGTCGTGCTCGAGACAGGCAATCCTGTGACGATGCCGTGGGTTGACAAGCCTGCAGCAATTCTTGAAGCGTGGTTTGCCGGGAGCGATGGCGCCAACGCGGTGGGCAACGTTCTGTTTGGTACGGTGAACCCAAGCGGCAAACTGCCCAACACCTTCCCGAAGAGTGAAGCCGATCTCCCGCATCCCACGATCACCATGCCGCCGCCCGAATCTTCGCACTTTGATGGAGCCGCGACGCCTGAGAAATGGGCGATGGGACTTCCGCCATTCCAGGTGACGTACGACGAAGGCGTGAAGGTCGGCTACAAGTGGTACGACGCGGAAAACAAGACGCCCCTGTTCCCGTTCGGCTACGGCCTTTCGTATACGACCTATCGCTACTCCGGCCTGCAGGTGACACGGGGGGATAAGGTCAAGGTCACATTCACATTGGCCAACGCGGGCTCGCGCGAAGGATCGGAAATTGCAGAAATCTACGCTGCATTGCCGGCCGCCGCACAAGAGCCGCCCAAACGCCTGGTCGGTTTCGCGAAGGTCAAGTTGAATCCGGGAGAGAAGCAGAACGTCACGGTGGAGATCGATCCGAAATACCTGTCGATCTTCGATGAGCAGAAGAATGACTGGTCGCTGCTTCCAGGCGATTACACCATCATGGTTGGCGGTTCGTCAGTCAGCTTGCCGCTGAAGGCCACGGTGAACCTTAAGTAAGAGAAATGAAATGATGCGAGCCGGCGGGTTTGCGAATCAGCAAATCCGCCGGTTCTTTTTCGCTCAGGCTTTCTCAAGCAGCTTTGGATTGGTCTTGTCGAGTTTGAGAATGAGTTCGCCGAAGAGAGTGTTGGCCCAGGCGAACCACGCTCGCGTGAAATTCGCAGGATCGTTCTTGTTGAAGCTCTCGTGCATGAAGCCGGTTCCGGCATGTGTGGTCTTGAGCCACTTGATGCACTGCAACTGCTCCTTCTCATCGTCGGTGGTGAGCGCGCGCATGATGATGGCCATGGGCCAGATCATGTCCTGGCCGATATGCGGGCCGCCGATTCCCTCGGCTGCTGAGCCCCGAAAGAAATAGGGATTCGCCTCGCTCAACACGAATCGTCGCGTGGCGAGATACATAGGATCGGTCTCGGAACAAGAACCGAGATAGGGCAGGGCAAGCAGGCTGGGCACGTTGGCGTCATCCATGCATATCGCGTTGCCGAATGCGTCGATTTCGTAGGCCCAGATTTCGCCGGCCGTCGGATGATGCACGCGCGCGTGCGCATCCAATGCTGCCTTGATCTCAGAACGGAGGCGACTGGCCTCACTTGCGGCAGCGCTGTCATGCGCAATCTCGGTGAGCATCTCTTCGATACGTTGCAGTGTAATCACGGCAAAGAAGTTGCCGGGGATGTTTAGCGGGTATATGCAAGCGTCATCCGACGGGCGGAAGCCTGAGTAGATGAGGCCGACGGGCCGCGCGGGATTGCCGTAACCATCCCCACTCAGGGTGTCGTACGGCGAAAAGGCCTCGCGTTGAAAGTGATAGGGCCCGCGCGAGGCTTTGCGCTGTTGTGCCTTGAAGGTTTCAAGGATGGCATGCATCGCACGCACCCACTCTGCGCCGAACGGCTTCGTGTCGTGGGTGGTGCGCCAGTATTGATGTGCGAGACGTACGGGGTAGCAGAGCGAGTCGACCTCCCACTTGCGCTCGCCCACGCCGGGTTTCATCTCGGTGTGGTCGGTCTTGCTCCACGGGAGTGGCTCGCGACTGGCAAGGTCAGGCATGAAGGCATTCGCATAAGGATCGGTGAGAATGCAGCGTGTCTGCCGCCGAATGACGCCTCCGATAAGTTGCGCAAGTTCGGAATCAGCAGCGACGAAAGGCAGGTACGGCCAAACCTGCGCAGAAGAATCGCGTAGCCACATGGCAGGGATGTCGCCGGTGACCACGACGGTGTCAGGGCCGGAAGGGCCATTGGTGAATGTGACGGTGGTGTCGAGAGTGTTAGGCAGGCAGTTAGAAAAGAGCCATGCCAGTTCAGGATCGCTCATTCTGGCAGAGATGGACTCGATGGCGCCGTCGACGGCCTTACTGCGAAATCTTCGCGCCGATGGCGCGGGACGTTTGGAGACGAAGCCGGTTTGTGCGAAGGCATTACCCGGCCAAACTGCCGCCGAGGCGACGAATCCGGCGGCGCCCCCGAGGAAGTCGCGACGGGACACGCTGATATTGGAGTTCATTCACAACCCACTGCAAAGAGATTTTGAATTCGTCCTTCATCATACGGCTGATGTACGGCGCTCGAGGTATCACCGTTCTTTATGCGGGCTCGCTTGCGTGTTCAAGAAGCATGCAGGTTACTCCGCATCGGGCGGGACCTGTTCGAGCAGGCGTTTCCAGGTTTTCTGATTGCGGCGGGATGCCTTCTTCAAGTCTTCGAGGATGCGTTCAAAGTCCGCATTGGTCCGCAGATTATTCCACGCCGGGTTTTTCTGGAACCACGAATAGTTCTCATTACCCAGATAGATCGCTCGCCGCAGCCAGTGCAGCGCCTCGCTTGAATCACCCTCAACGGCGAAGTAGGTTGCGAGACGGTAAGCCATCTCGCTGTCGGCTTCGGCTGCGGCGAGAGTTTCATCTTTGAGCAGCGCGGCGGCATGGGCTCGTTCCCCCACCTGCACGTAGCACATAGCCAGTGTGGGCACGGCAATGCGGAGCGATGCATCATCGCGAATAACGCCTTCGAGAATCTTGATAGCCTCTTCGAGGTTGCCGACACGCATTTGCTGGTAGCCGGATGATGTGCGCAGAAGTGGATGGCGCGGTTCGAGCGCGAGACCCTTCTCGAGCTCGTCGCCGGCAAGTTCCAGCTGATTCTGGTATTGGTAGACGCGCGCGCGATGGTTGTAAAGGATTGCCGCGTTGGCGGGGTTCAACTTGAGAGCACGGTTGAACTGCAACAGCGCTTCGTCGTACATGCCGTCGCCGCGCAATGCGATACCGGCCACCATGTGGACGTTCCAATCGTTGGCAGCGTCCGCGAGCAGGTTCGCAATGCCGTGACGCGCCGATTCCTTCTCGCCGCGCGAAAGCAGCATGTAAATGCGGTAAAGATTCGCCTCCGTTGCCGCAGGATCCAGCTTAAGCGCCTCGTCGAAAGCGCGCCGCGCGGTCATCACGTGAATCTGGCCGCCAAATCCGTGCCGCACATATTGCAACTCGGCAATGCCTAGCCCGCTCCATCCTGACGCAAACTCCGGATCCTTCGTGGTGACGCTCGTGAAGAGCGCGTGGGCCTTGTCCAGATCGGCCTTGGAACCAGTACGCACCATGAAGGAACTGAGTAGCGCGCGCGCCTGCAGATACTCTTCACTCACCGGGCCGGGTAGCGAGCCATCGCGGAGCGCGCCGCGGGGCGCATCCATCTGATCGGCGGCGCCCAGTCCATGCAGCGCCGCAAAAACTTCATTTGAAATCTCTGACTGCACAGCGATCAGATCAAGGGATGCCACGCGAATGGCTCCGCCGGAGCGCACACTTTGCGAGCCGATGTCGAGCAACTGCCAGTTAAGGTCGAATCCGTTTTCTGAGCGGAAAAAATTTCCGGCCAGCACAAAAGATACCAGCAGACGCTGCCCGACGGAGAGCGGATCCATCTGCGCAAGGGGCAACGACATCAGCGCGCTCGACGGCCTGACCACCAGAGCGGGAATGCGCGCGAGGCGTGCGGCGATGGCATCGGCAAGCGCGTAGCCATAGAGCGGCGCAACCTCGGTTGCACCAAGATTCGCGAACGGAAGCACCACCAGCGAATTCTGCTGCGCACCATTTACTGCAGACTCGCGAAACCGCTCCGCCAGCATCGAGAGAAATCCGGTCGCGCGCTTCTCCGCTTCGGCCTCTGTCGTCGGCAGGTTCGCCGCGGCCTCGCCCGGTATCGCTCCTGTCTCAATTTGCAGCGCTTTCATGATGGTCTTCAACGCCTCGCGCACCTCGGCAGCAGAGGCATAGCGGGTAGCGGGAGTCTTCTCGAGGCAGGTCGCGATTACGCTTTTCAGTTCAATCGAGATATCGGGGACGATCTCGCTAAGATCGACGGGATCGGAAAACTGAATAGCGCGGATCGTCTGGAAGTCTTCCCCATCCGGCCGCGAAAACGGATGGCGGCCGCTGGCAAGTTCGTACAGAATCACGCCAAGCGCCCACACGTCGGATTGAACGCTCGATTGGCCGGTCACAAACTGCTCCGGAGCCATGTACCGGATGGTGCCGCCGCGAGCGGTGTACGTCGCGGCAACCGATGCGTCCCTGGAAAGAGCAGGCTTGGATGGATCGAAGCTGGCATCTTCAGGCCGCAGGCGACGTGCCAGGCCGAAGTCAAGAATCTTTACCAGGCCACCGTCAGTGAGCATCACGTTCTGGGGTTTCAGGTCGCGATGGAAGATGCCCAGCGAGTGCGCCGCCTGGAGCCCGTCGGCGATCTGGATTCCCACCGAGAGCAGGAGCTGCGGAGTGGCTGGACCTCGCGAGATGAGTTGATCGAGCGACTGGCCCGGCACATACTGCATGACGATGTAGCCTTCGTCGCCAGCCTCACCAACCTCGTAGATGGCGCAGACATTCGGGTGCTCAATCGCAGAGGCGAGACGCGCTTCGCGGAGCACCGTAGTGCGCAACTGCTGCGCCGAGAGCAGACCGGTACGCAGAATCTTGAGTACCACGGGACGCTGCAACAGCGTGTCGTTCGCAAGGTACACAACACCGCTGCCTCCTGCGCCGAGGCGGCGAATAATCTCATAGTGCTCAATGATCTTGCGTTTCATCGCTGCTTTCAGTGTAGTTGCAGCGTCGTGAGGACTGTATCAATTTCCGGTGAGGGGCTGGGCGCTCCGAAGTAAGTTGATTGATAAAGCCAAAAACAGCAAGTGATGGTTCGTTGCTTTCCCACCCTTGCTGCGCAAGGATGGGGCACCTGGTATTTCGCTAATCCCTGTTCCCTAATCTCTGTTCCCTGCCTCAATGTCCTCGCCGGATTTCGCCTTCTTCTGCCGGCGGTGGCAGCTCTTTGGCGAGGCGGCGCTGGCTGCGTTGGCCGAGCAGGAACATTATCAGCCCGAACACCAGAAGCACCAGGCCCCACCAGAGATTCGCGTTGATGCCGAGGCTCTTAGCGTAGAGCTCAACATTGCCGTTGGTCTTAATTCCCCACGTCGTCATGATGGCGCCGGTGAAGGTAAACATCAGTCCCATCGGAATGCGCAAATCGAGATTCATGGTGCTCCCTTCCTCTCAGGCAAAGAAAATATTCAATGCAACGGCGCCCAGCAGAACCGCGACGCCCAGGGCCTCCGGGCTCTTCCACCAGCGATCGTGCGCGCGCGGCGGCTTGGGCGTAAGCGAATGCACAAGGCCCACAAGTTCAGACTCAGGCCGCGGCTTTGTAAACAAACTCACGATCACAGTGATGATGAAGTTAGTGCCGAAGGCGAAGATCGCGCCCCAGAAATTCTGCGCCATGTCACTTGGGTAATGGTGCACCACAGTGATCCAGCCGCCGTGGATGCCAGGGTGTGCCTCGATGGGCAGCGTAAGCCCGTGATGCAGCATGGCAGCCACGGTTCCCGATATCAGCCCGGTAAATGCTGCGTGGCCTGTGGTGCGCTTCCAGAACATGCCTAGCAGGAACGTCGCGAACAGTGGCGCATTCACAAAGCTGAAGACGAGCTGGAGCGTGTCCATGATGTTGTTGAAGTTGATGGCCGCGTAGGCCGTCGCAATCGAGAGCAGAATCCCCCCGACAGTGGCCCATCGTCCCACCGCCATATAGTGACGGTCGCTGCCGCCCTTGTGGATGTAGGACTGATAGAGGTCGTAGGTGAACACGGTGTTGAACGCCGTCACGTTGCCCGCCATGCCGCTCATGAAGCTGGCCAGCAGCGCGGTCAATCCGAGCCCGAGAATGCCAGTCGGAAAATAATGCAGCAACATATTGGGCGTGGCCATGTCGTAGTCGAGCAGGGGCTTCCCGCTAGCGTCGAACATCGCTTTGCCGGTCACCGGGTTGATTTTTGCCGGCACCAGTCCCCTGCCCTCTTCCACTTGTTTCGAAACAACATTCGTCGTGTGGTAGATGACGCCATGGTCCTCGCGTACCGTGGTGGTGGTCTTCGGCGTGGCCAGCGAGATCGCGATCAATCCGGGCAGAATAACCAAAAACGGAAACACCATTTTTGGAACCGCGGCGATCAAGGGGACGCGACGTGCGGACTCCATGTTCTTTGAGGCCATCGCCGTCTGGATCACCAGGAAATCGGTGCACCAGTAGCCGGAGCCGAGCACAAATCCCAGGCCCATCCCGATGCCGATAATTTCGATGCCCATCGGGTTGGTGCTCGAGTGCATTACGCCTTTCCACTCGTGCATCATGCGCGGATCGACGGCGGAAACAGCTGTCCTCAATCCACTCCACCCACCAACATTCTTCAGGCCCAGCAGCACCAGCGGCAAAAAGCCCGCGATGATCAGGAAGAATTGCAGCACCTCGTTGTAGATGGCGCTCGTGAGTCCGCCAAGAAATATGTACAGCAGCACGATCACAGCCGACATCACGATTGAGAATGTGAAGATACCTTCGGGAGCCCACCCAAGCATGTGGAACAATCCGTCAAAAACATGCAGCGCCTGGATCAGCCGCGCCATGGCGTACATCGAAATGCCCGAACTGAACACAGTCATTACAGCAAACGAGCACGCGTTCAAAGCGCGCGTCTTTTCGTCAAAGCGAAGGCGCAGAAACTCCGGCACCGAGCGTGCCTTTGAGCCGTAATAAAAAGGCATCATGAAGATGCCGACGAAGACCATGGCGGGTATGGCGCCGATTCCGTAGAATTGCGCTGTCTCCAGGCCGTACTTGGCGCCTGAGGCGCCCATTCCAATGACTTCCTGAGCGCCAAGATTGGCGCTGATGAAGGCGAGACCGCAGATCCATGCCGGCAGCGCACGCCCGGCCTGGAAGAAGTCCTTGCTGGTTTTCATGTAGCGCTTGAGGGCAAAGCCGATGCCCAGCACAAACACGAAATACAGCAGCATGATCAGCCAATCGACAATGGTAAGTTGCAAGACGGCTCCCCTGATTTACTACGGCGTTTGCGCACACTCGCGGTAGAAGCAGCTCCGATTTCGCACCGCGTCGACGACTTGGTTCGATGATACGCAAACCACTCTACTGACGGGAGGTTCGACTCGTCCAGCGTAAAATGAAAACCTTTTCAGAATCGCATGCTGCTCTGCTTTTTGGAGGAGTAACAAGTTAAACTAAGAGAGCATGATTCCTACCCTTGCCTGGACCCCGGAAGGCGTCCGATTTATCGATCAAACAAAGCTTCCTCTCGAGGAAAGCTATGTGCTTGCCACCGATTACGAACAGGTAGCCGATGTTATCGTCACCATGGTCGTGCGCGGTGCGCCGGCAATCGGAGTATCAGCCGCCTACGGCGTCGCCCTCGGTGCACTCCGCAGCCACGCGAAAACCGCGCAGGAGTTTGCACCCGAATTCGAAAAGATCTGCGCGCGTCTTGCTGGCACGCGTCCCACCGCCGTGAATCTGTTCTGGGCCATCGACCGCATGAAGCGCCACTTCGCGGCTCTGCTTTCTGCAGGCGCTACCATGAAACAGGTACAGGACAAGCTGCTTGCCGAATCCCACGCCATGTACGAGGAAGACATTGCAGCGTGTAAAACGATGGGCTCCTTCGGCGGAGCATTGCTTCCGGAGGAGGGCGGCGTTCTGACCCACTGCAACGCCGGCGCGTTGGCTACTTGCGGCTACGGCACGGCGCTCGGCGTCATCCGCTCTGCCGTCGAACACGGCAAGCGCATCCACGTTTATGCCGACGAGACACGCCCGTTTTTGCAAGGCGCTCGGCTCACGGCATGGGAACTGATGGCCGACGGTATTCCGACGACGGTGATCTGCGACAACATGGCAGCCAGCTTGATGCGCGCTGGAAAAATCAAGGCCGTAGTCGTGGGTGCCGATCGCATCGCCGCAAACGGGGATTTCGCCAACAAGATTGGCACGTACAACGTCGCCATTCTCGCGAAGGAACACGGGATTCCGTTTTATTGCGCCGCACCGTGGTCCACGATCGACACAGCTACTGCGACAGGCGAGGCGATTCCAATCGAAGAGCGCTCTGCAAAGGAAGTGACGCATCACGGCGGCAAGCAGCTTACGCCGCATGGGGTCGGCATCTGCAATCCCGCATTCGACGTGACACCGGCAAAGTACGTCACGGCCATCATCACTGAGCGCGGCGTGCTGCGTGCGCCTTATGCCGAGTCTCTGAAAGAAATGGACCTGGTCGCAAGGTAGCCGACGCAGTTTCGGAATACGCGACTGCCGTAACGGTCTAGAGTTGTAGAAGTTGTGTCTTCCCGCCTATCCATCTTCCGATTGCGACAAAAATCTCTCGTACGTGGAATTGTGCTCTCACTCAGCGCATTCATCGCGAGCCTGCTGCTGGCGGGGTTTCCGCACATCGAAAAGCTGCACGGATCGCCATGGCAGTTTGCATCTCTGCTTGCCGCTGCATGGGGCATGGCGGAGACCGGCCGCTGCCTGCGCGGCAAGTGGAGCCTCTACCACGCGGGCGTACTGCTCCTGCTGTACTCCGATCTCATGATCCTCACGCTGATCGTTTTCCTGGTTGCTTATCCCCTGTAGACCGCATTTATTTAGCGTCTTGATATCACATGCCTTTTTCCGCGAGGCTGTGTAAGATAGGCAAACGCGCAGCGACGCGACGCCGTTGGTTGGAACGCTCTCATTCCAGACCAGTACGCCGTCCAGTCGCTTGTGCACACCGACTTTCAGGAGGCAGGCATGCTGAAGGGATTTCGTGATTTTGTTCTCCGCGGCAACGTCCTCGATCTGGCTGTGGGCGTCATCATCGGCGGCGCATTCGGAACGGTTGTAACCTCTCTCGTCAAGGATGTATTCACTCCGATCATCGGCAATCTTGTGAGCAAGCCAGACTTCAGCGCCATCCAAGTGGACCACATCATGATCGGCAACTTCCTGAATGCCGTGATCGCATTCCTGCTAGTCGCAGTGGCTGTCTACTTCTTCATCGTGGTCCCGGCCAACGCGTTGATGGCTCGCTTCCACAAACCCGTACCCGATGCGCCCCCGGCAACGAAGCCATGCCCGCAATGCCTCAGCGACATCCCTGCCGCTGCGAAGCGTTGCGCGCATTGTACCCAACCGGTTGCCTGATCCCCAGTCAGCCTAGTCCAGTTCGCGCAGCGGCTGCGAAAACGCGAAGAACCCGATAAACGACAGCAGCGCAACGCTGGCCATCATCGCCAGCGCGTGCCCTGTGTCGATATGACGCGAGAGTTCCCCGGCCACTAGCGCGCCGATCGGCGGCAAGCCGAGGAAACTGGTCGCGTAGATGCTCATCATGCGGCCGCGCATCGCGTCACTCGACAGGTGCTGGATCGACACGTTGAAGCATGAGATCATCAGGATTCCCGTAAAGCCTTCGAAGAATGCCAGGATCTGCGAAAGGCCGAAGACATGGGAGTAGCTGAAGCCGATAATGGCTGCGAAAAATACGACTCCGCAGCCGGTCAGCACACGCCCTCTGTGACGAATCACCCCGGAGATGGCGATCGTCATCGCGCCGAGCACTGATCCCAATCCCGAGCACGCCAGCAGCCATCCCAGCCCGCTCTCACCGGCATGAAGTTGCACCTTCGCAAAGTACGGAATGAAGGTAATGAATGGGAATCCAAAGAAGCTTGCGAACGCCGTCATCCAGATCATGACGTACATCTGACGATTGCTGCGCAGGTAGGCAAATCCGCCCTGCAGACTGTCCCACATGCTCTGGTGGCGACCGAACTTCTCCTCGGGGTAATCGATGTGCACCAGTGCCCACAGCACTGCAAGGAAGCTGACGCCATTGAGAAGGAAGTTGCCGGCCATACCGAACAAGACCATGGCATACCCGCCGAGTGTTGGCCCCAGGATGCGCGACATGTTGAACTGTGCGGAGTTTAGCGCGATGGCGTTGGTGAGATCTTCGCGTTTCACCAGCTTTGGCACCAGCGCCTGGTAGCTCGGCGCATTCATGGCCATGGCCACACCATTGCCGAAGGCAATCGCGGCCACGCCCCAGACTCCGATGGCGTGAAAATACGTGAGGCCCGCCAGCAGAAACGCCAGCAGCATCATGATGCTCTGCGTCACAAGCAGCAGGCGGCGTTTATTCACGCGGTCGGCAATGACGCCGCCAAAGAGCGTAACGAAGAGAAATGGAATCGATCCCGCAAAACCCACGACGCCCAGCCAGAATGCCGAATTGGTCAGCGTGAGAACCAGCCAGCCCTGCGCCACGTTCTGCATCCACGTGCCGATGTTGGAGGTGAAGTTGCCGGCCCAGAAGAGGCGGAAATTCGGATTCCGCAATGCTCGAATGAACTGCGGCAGATCCGCGGTCTCCGGTGGCGGCAGTTCCTGCACGATCGCCGCGGGCTCATCAGAAGCGGCGGCGAGGTTTTCTTCATTCAGTTTGGGACCGGTTCGCAGAGGGGGAGTCTCCAATCCATAGTGTAAGCTGTGAAAAATGCGCCGAAGACGCATATCAGAGCGCTTCGGCTTCTGTTTATTCACCACTTTTGCACCTCAAAGGTTTTCGCCTGATGATGATTCGAAGGCTTCTGGTTGCCCCCTTTCTTGTGGTTGCTGTTTTCGCCTTCCAAATTCAGCACAGCATGGCGCAGATTTCGACAGCTGCGACCGCGCCAGCCGCTCCGAAGCAAGTCTTCGGCTATCGAGACTTCAGCAAAGAGGCAGGCATCGAGGACAAGTTCCTCGCCGTGCCCAATGCGAAGCTTGCCGGAGAACACCTGAAGACCCTGACGGCCGAGCCGCACATTGCCTCGAGCCCCGAAGACTACAAGACCGCCGAATACGTCGCGGAGAAATTCCGCGCCGCCGGGCTCGACACCGCGATCGTCCCTTATCGCGTGTTGATGAATCAGCCTAAGGCCGTCAAGGTTGAGGCGTTCGATCCGTCCGGGAAGCAACTCATGTCAGGTCCAACACGCGAACACGTCGAGGGCGACCCCTTCGATATGGACCCGCGCGTTGTCATGCCGTTCAACGGCTCCTCCGGCTCCGGCGACGTGACCGCCGAAGCGGTTTACGCGAACTACGGACGCCTTGAAGACTTCGACGAACTCGCGAAACAGAAGATTGACCTGCACGGCAAAATCGTAATCGTCCGTTACGGTGCGAACTTCCGCGGCGTGAAGGTATATATCGCGGAGCAGCGCGGCGCTATCGGCGTCATCATCTACTCCGATCCGCAGGATGATGGCTACTACAAGGGCGATCCCTACCCCAACGGTCCCTGGCGCCCCGACACGGGCGTGCAGCGCGGATCCGTGCAATACCTCTTCAAGTACCCGGGCGATCCCGAGACTCCCGGCATCCCCTCGCTTCCCGAACTGCCGGATTCGGCCCGCGTGAATCCTGAGGGCAACCAGCCGCACATCATCTCCATCCCGCTCAGCTATCGGGACGCTGCGCCAATTCTGCAGGCAATGAAAGGCCCCGGCGTGCCGCAAGGCTGGCAAGGCGCGCTTCCCTTCCGCTATCACCTCGGCCCCGGCGGTGTGCGTGTGCACCTTGTATCGCAACAGGACTACCAGCGTCGAACCATCTGGGACGTAATCGGCAAGATCAAAGGCACGGAGGATCCCGAAAATTGGGTCGTCGTCGGCAATCATCGCGACGCGTGGGTCTACGGCGCCGTCGACCCCAACAGTGGCACCGCCAGCATGCTCGAAGCCGTTCACGGTGTGGGCGCACTCATCCGTGAAGGCTGGAAGCCGAAGCGCTCGATCCTCTTTTGCAGTTGGGATGCTGAAGAAGAAGGCCTGATCGGCTCGACCGAGTGGGTAGAGCAGCACGCGCAACAACTAACCAACGCGGTTGCCTATTTCAACGTCGACGTGGCGGTTGCCGGGCCGGACTTTTCAGCGTCCGCCGTTCCCTCGCTCAAGAATTTCATGCGCGACATCTCCAAGTCGGTGGCCAGCCCGATGGGCGATACCGTTTATGACGAGTGGCTTGCCAATCGCCACGGAAACGAGCACCGCGCCAGCAATGCCCCCGCACAGCCTGGCGCCGAGGTGCATGTAAGCGATCTCGGCTCCGGCTCGGACTTCACGCCGTTCTTGCAACACATCGGAGTGCCGTCGACCGACATCGGATCGAGCGGACCGTACGGCGTCTATCACTCCGTCTTCGATAACTACGCATGGTTCGTCATGAACGCCGATCCGCACTTCGTCTACCTGCAGCAGATGGCGCGCGTGCTCGGCCTCGAAGCGGTCCGCATGGCCGACACCGATGTGCTGCCTTACGATTACCCGGCCTATGCTCGCGAAGTGAAAGCCTACATCGAGGCAGCCAAGCGCAAGGCAAGTGACGACGGGCTGACCGGCATCGATTTTGTGCCGGCTCTGGCTGTCGCCACGCACTTTGCCACTGCCGCCGACCACGCACATCAATTGCAATTAAACCCGCCCGCCAATGTCGCTCAGTTCAACGCTGCCCTGCGCGCAACTGAAACGGCTTTGCTCTCACCGGCGGGTCTGCCCAACCGTCCCTGGTATAAGCACACCATTTACGCCCCGGGCGAATACACCGGCTATGCAGCGGTCGTTATCCCTGGCGTAAACGAAGCCATCGAGGCCAAGGATCCCGCCCGGGCGTCGGCGCAACTCACCGTGTTGGCACAGTGCCTCGAAAGGGCGACGCAAACCCTTGAAAGCGCTCACTAAACGGTGCTGTGAGGCGTCTTTTAAGTAGCGGCGAAATCTCGGGCAAATTTGTGATCTAAATCACGCATGTTGGTTAGAACCATTGACCCGCTCCATCGGTACCCGTATCGTTAAACTCAAGTTATGACGAAGTCTTCCAATTCGGTAAGGATCGGTATCGCGGTCGCCATCATCCTCGGCACCATCGGCTGGCTGGCGTTTACCGGTTACGGCTCCAGCAAGAGCTATTACGTTACGGTTGCCGAGCTTGGCAATATGGGCGAAAAAGCCTACAGGAGCAATCTCCGTGTGGAAGGCTTCGTTCAGCCCGGCTCAATCGAGCAGAGCGGACCGCACGTTACGTTTGTCCTGAATGAGTTTGAAAGCCACTCGCCCAAGGCTGCCAACGGCAAGAAACTGACTGTGATTTACAAAGGCTCCGAGCCGCCGCCGGATACGTTCAAGGACGATTCCCAGGCACTCGCCGAAGGCACCATTGGACGCGACGGCGTCTTCCACGCCACCGCACTTCAGGCCAAATGCGCCAGCAAATATGCCCCCGCAACGCCAAATGGCCAGCCTGGCGCCATGCCGGCCAAACA
Source organism: Occallatibacter sp. (assembly GCF_049802275.1). Taxonomy (NCBI): domain Bacteria; kingdom Pseudomonadati; phylum Acidobacteriota; class Terriglobia; order Terriglobales; family Acidobacteriaceae; genus Occallatibacter; species Occallatibacter sp. The sequence continues at coordinate 15,643 of NZ_JBARMD010000539.1, forward strand.
GGCTCCCGCCAGCACGAACCCGCGCGCCAATTCAGCCCCTGCACCCCAACCGGGCAGCGCCCTCGCTGGAATCGCCACGAACTGATTCCATGACAGCGCAAGCCCCGGAGGCCACCAGCTCTACCCTTTGCGCTCACCTCGAAAACGTTTCTAAGCTCTTTGGTTCGTTTGCTGCACTGCGCCAGGTCTCAGTCGATCTCGAGCCGGGCAAATGCTATGTGCTGATCGGCGAAAACGGCGCCGGAAAGTCGACGCTTTTGCGCATCCTGGCCGGTCTTTTGCGGCCAACTGGCGGCAAAGTCACGGTATTTGGCGGCGAAGAACCCCACGATACCCGCGATCGCATCGGCTACATGAGCCACGCGCCCATGCTCTATGACGAGTTCACGGGCCAGGAAAACCTGCGCTACTTCGCCAGCCTCTATCCCGGCCGCGAATGCCTCCATCCTGCTGAAGCGTTGCGCCAGGTGGGCCTCGATCCCGAACTCAATCGCACGCTCGGCCAGTACTCGCAGGGCATGCGCCAACGTACATCGCTTGCTCGCGTCCTGATGCCTGTGCCGGAATTGCTGCTGCTCGATGAGCCCTTCTCTAACATGGACATCGAGTCGACCCACCAGATGGTTGAATTGCTCGCCGGGTTCCGGCAGAAAAACCGCACCATCGTGATCACCACGCACCAGCGCGAACACGCTGCGCCAATCGCTGACTGGGTCCTCCGTCTGCAGGCCGGACGCGTCGCCGACTTTGCCCCGGGGAAGCCGACATTATGAAGACCAACGGCGCACGCTTTCTCGAATCTCTCGCCATCCCATTCGAACTTCGCGAATACGAGGTCGACCCTGACGATCTGTCGGCGATCACGGTTGCCAGAAAGATCGGCATGCCGCCAGAGCAGGTCTTCAAAACCTTGCTCGTGACCGGTGGGCCCAACATTTACCGATTCGCCGTTGTGCCTGGCGACGCCGAACTCGACTTCAAAAAGCTCGCCAGCGCCGCAGGGTTGCGCAAAGCCGAGATGGCTCCGCTCAAAGATGTGCAGCCACTTACCGGGTACATTCGCGGCGGCGTCACCCTCTTTGGTTCGAGGAAGGTCTTCCCGGTCTACATCGATGA
>NZ_JBARMD010000540.1:0-12812 GCF_049802275.1 Occallatibacter sp.
CAGGTGTCAGGTAGCCCAAAGCGCTGTGCGGGCGCACCCGGTTGTAATCGATCCGCCAGCTCTCGATGGTCTCCCGCGCATCGTCCAGAGTGAGGAACCAGTGTTCGTTGAGGCACTCCTCGCGGAACTTACCATCGACCCAATGGCTAATCTGCACTCACCGCTTTTGACAGCGGTCCGGTGTGCCGGTACCGCAGATACAGGTGGTCTGCGCTTTGCTTGACGCTGAGCAGTTGAAACCATGGAGCACTCTCCGGCATAAACTCCGTTCCTTGCACGAGCGCAGGGCGCATTGCGTCGGGCGTTCGACCCGCGATTTGCGGTGACAAAGTAAGAAAGAGTTCGTCGACAGCTTGTGCTGCCATAAATTCTCCGAAGAGTGAGGGCCCGCCTTCATGGAGGAGACTGCGTATCCCATACTGCGCGTGGAGCAATTGCAGCATCGCCAGCGGGTCGATCGCTCCGGAACTGGAATCCAGAGCGTGTATCTGAACGGAAGGCAATTTCGCAGCTCCTGCCGTGGTGAGTGCATCCCTGCCCGCGGCGGTTGTCATCACCACCGTCCGTGCCTCTGGCATTCGGAAAATTGCTCTCCCCAATTCCAGTTTCCCACTGCCGCTCACGACTACGAGAAGCGGGCGTTGCGATTTATTCAGAACGTTAACTCTGTATTTCGCGTACAGATGTTTTGCGTCGGGGTAGATGGATTCAGCAGTCCAGAGGCTCTGCGGTCCTGTGTCGTGGACGGTTCGAGCCCCAACCATGATCGCATCCGGTGAAGCCCGCAACAGCCCCATGATGAAGTGGTCTGCGGGGTCAGATCCACTAATGGCGGAGCCGCTAGCCTGACCTTTTATTGCGTAGCTGACAACACCATCAAGGGTGGAAACAAAGTTTGCAAAGACGAAGGGGCGCTCCGCGGGCGATGTTTGGAAGTGCAGATCCCCGTCATAGAGGTCTCTCAAGCCAGGTGGGAGAACTGATTTCAATTTGTCCTGATCGCGATCAACGAGGGTCCGTATAGGCGTCATTTGTTTGCGAGCTCTTTCCCGGAATCAAGTGCCAACACGGCGCGTGAAGACCTGGCCATCGTCGAAATCTAGGATAGCTCTAAGACTATTTTGCCAGGCTTATGTGGCGCACCCGCGAGCATCAGGTGCGCCTCACGCGCCTCTGCCAGAGGCAGGACCGACCCCACGCGCGCCGAAATCGTTCCATTCTCGAATAGCGTGTTCAGGATTTCCAGGCGCGAGGTGGTGACCTCGGCGTAGAAAAAGAGTACGTGCACATCTGACCTCTGCGGAGGCGCTTCCGAGGAAACAAGGGAAACAACCCTGCCGCCCGTCTTCAAAGCACCAACACACCGTTTCAACGTGCCCGCGCCCACCATGTCAAGGATTGCGTCCACGGGCGGCAGTTCCCTTTCGTAATTTGGCGCATCCGAGTTGACAATGCTCTCCACGCCAAGACTATGAAGCAATTGCGCATCTCGGGCCCGCGCCACCGCAACCACACTCAGGCCGGCATCAAGGGCCATCCGCGATGCGTACGCACCAACGTTCCCCGCCGCGCCAAGAATCATGATGGCCTCGCCCCTTTTCACCTGTGCGTACTCGAACAACATCTGCCACGCAGCTACTGCAATTACCGGAACAGAAGCTGCATGAAGAAAGTCCAATCCCTTCGGCTTCGGAGCTATCATTCCCGCCTGCGCCACTGCGTATTCTGCCTGCGCTCCGCAAAATTGAGGATTGGTGACTCCATACACCTCATCCCCCACGCTAACTCCCACCACGTTCGCCCCAACCGCCTCCACCATCCCGGCCAAGTCCGACCCCAGCGTCAACGGGGGGAGCGGACTCACCTTGCTTTTGCCCTCGCGGATCAGCGCGTCCCACGGGGCGACTCCCGCGGCCAGAACATGGACCAGTATTTCGCCCGCTCCTGCCATGGGCACCGGAACGTCCTCCAGCGCCACCTGTTCGGGGCCGCCGAACCGCTGTATGCGCACAGCCTTCATCTCGCCTCCACTACGAAGATCGATGCCAGCAATTCATTATCTAAGACGATTTCCCGGGCGTTTCCTTACTGTGTCGCTTTCTGGTTCTTGCGGCCTTGGCTGCAGCCTCAGACCGATGCAGATTCGGGTGTTTGCCGAGTTCATGCCAGTTGCTCTCGGAGAGGTTCACGCCGTAATACTTCGCGGCCTTTTCAATGTTGGCAAATGCTAAAGCCCGATCTTCGTCGGATACGTCCAGCACTTGATCGAATCGGGCAACAGCATTTCGCACGTGCTGAGCGTCGGTCATCGGCTCTTTGTGCTGCCTGGGAAACGCAAACACGCTCTCAGGAAGGTCGCCTCGTGTAATGTGACGCGCCGCTTCCTCGAAAGGCTCCCACGTCGGTTCCAACGTCGACATGACTACCTCCACATTCCATCTAAATCATGTGCGTCTTCGCAATCGCTTCTATCTCCGGCTCCGTGAGTGCGGAGAGATCCACAATCTCGGTCGCAATCACGCGCTGATAAAGCGTCGCATGATGTTTCTTCAAGTATTCCGCCAGAAATTCCAGAGCGCTGCTCGTTCCAGTGCCGTGGCCCACCATGACGATTTCCTGGGAAGGTAGAAGGTCTTTCGCTAGCTCTTCATAGAACGAAGGCTCCTCCGGAACTCGCTGGCCTTGATAGTGAGTTTCCTTGCGGTGGATCAAGTGGCGATGAAATCCATGCGGATCATACGGCCTCGCAGCCTCTTCGCTTTGAGCCCGATTGCCATCGACATCCCGGTAGACCCGTGCGAGATGGTGATCGATGACAACAATGCTGCGTATCGGTTGCACTGGTTTGTTTGGGGCGGCGCCAAGATCGGCTTCGCGCAGGAACCTGCGAAGGCGCGATACTTCTCCCTCTTCAAGGCTATGCGTACTCGGACGTTTGAAGAATGCGCGTTGCGAGCCGACTATGAACGCAAACTCAGTGCCCCCGTGCGGTTCGATTTCACCCAGCTTCCCGATCAGTTCAACGACATCGCCCCAGTGAACGTTACGTGGAAGGCTGCCGGCCAGTAGACTTTCCAGAAGCAACTCATGTTTGTGATCGAGATGCGTGTTCATTCTTCCTCTTTTCCTTTGGCCTGAAGGTAAGGATGCGGTTAACTGCGTTCTACGCGATTCCGACATGGTTTTCGCCTTGCTGACTCGGTGGACCGAGCCTCACCTGACACAATCTTTATGGATTCTTTATGTGCCCGTGGTCCGACAGATTCGATCCCTATGAATTTCACCACAAGCAATACTGTTGACGTATTCTAGTTCCAGGCTCAAATCCGTGTTTTCCCCAGCTTCCCGGGCCCTTTATTGAAAACGGTACGATCCCAGCGGCTTTTCCCTTCCGCACGAACTCGAAGCACACGCACTGATTGAGCCAGAGCCGATAGCCTGATGCAATTGGACCTTGGTATTGGAAATACCTTGGTATCAGTGGGCCGAACCGTCATCGTGGGGCTGGGCGGTCGCCGTCGGAGATCAGTATCGACCAGTGGAGCGAGCGGGAAGCATGACCTCTGGAACACGTGACACAAAACAGGGTAGCGAGGCACCGAATCTGCGGGACCTGATCGAAATGATTCCCGGGCTGGTTATATGTGCACACCCTGATGGCTCCGCCGAGTTTGCAAACCGCGCCTGGCAGGAATACACGGGCTGCTCATCAGGGCAACTGACCGGTTGGGGCTGGCAGACCGTGATCCACCCAGACGACGTGACGAAGTTTAGTAGCGAGTGGAGCGCATCTCCGACGGCTGAAAAGCCGTTCGAGAGCGAAGCGCGCATGCGACGCGCCGACGGCCACTATAACTGGTTTTCGATTAGAAGGGGGCCAGCCGTTTCGGAAACCCCAAGCAGCAACGTATCCTTGCGTATTTTGATCGCTTTCGAAGATATCAACGAGCGCAAAGAGTCCCAGGTCAAGCTGCAACTTAGCGAAGCCCTTCAGCAGGCGTTCTGCGATAACAGTCCGAATCTAATTTGGCTAGAAGATCGGCAAGGCCGGTATCTCTACGCTAACAAGGAGTTCCAAAGCGCGCTCTGCGTCACCGAAGAACAAGTCAAAGGGAAGACGGACGAAGAACTATTTTCAGTCAAACAGGCTGCAGCTTTTCAAGCAAAGAATCTGCAAGTGCTTGAGACAGGCACTCGGGTGAGATTTGAGGACGTCTTCTTTCGAGAAGACGGGCAACGGGCGCTCATTGTTCAGAAGATCCCGCTGTTCGACGCGGACGGCGTGGTCTACGCCATCGGTTCTGTCGCGACTGATATCACGGAACGTCAACAAGAGGAGTCGGCGCGCCGCTACAGTGAAGACAAGCATCGCCTTGTCGTCGAAACGGCCAACGACGCCATTATCAGCATGGACGACACCGGCACAATTCAGTTTGCCAACCCAGCATCCACGAGAATCTTCGGTTATGACCCCGCGGAGTTGATTGGGAAGCCACTGACCGTACTCATGCCGAAATTCATGCGCGAGCTTCACGAGAATGGATTCAGGCGCTACCTGGATACGGGCCAGAGGCACATCAACTGGCAGGGGACCGAACTGACCGCGCTGCGCAAGAACGGCCAGGAGTTTCCTGTGGAGATTTCGTTCGGGGAACTAACCAGAGATGGGCATAAGATATTCACCGGATTCATCCGCGATATCAGTAAAAGAAGGCAGGCGGAGGACAAGCTTCGCGCGAGCGAGCGTACCCTGCGTGAATTAACTGAGACCATTCCGCAAATGCTTTGGAGTGCCGAGGAGGACGGCACACTGAACTATTGCAACCAGCGGACTCTCGACTACACGGGACTATCTGCCGAAGAAGTGCAGGGCTCTGGCTGGCTAACTGCAGTTCATCCGGACGACGTGGAAAAGGCAACTCGTGCATGGTTGGGCTCGGTTGAAAGCGGCCAAGCATTTCAGTGCGAGTTTCGTTTTCGACGGGCGCCAGACGGTTACCGTTGGTGTATTTCCAACGCGGTACCATTGCGCGATCTCGAAGGAAAGGTCATCAGATGGTTCGGAACCGTCGTTGATCTGCACGACTGGAGAGAGGCGCAAGAAGCATTGCATGCGATTCAGACCCGTCAGGTCGCGGTTCGCGCAGATGTGAGTCTTGCTTTTGGACAGAAAGAGAGTCTTGAAGCGATCCTGCACGAGTGTGCGGAGTCCCTGGTGCGGCATCTCGATGCAGCGTTTGCGAGAATTTGGACGCTGAGTCCTGACGGAAGAATGCTTGAGTTGAGAGCCAGTGCAGGGCTTTACACACACCTCAATGGAGCTCACTCACAGATACCGATTGGCCAACTCAAAATTGGGGCGATCGCACGAGAACAGAAACACGTTCTCACCAACGACATCATCAATGATCCTCGAATCAGCAACAAAGCGTGGGCAGCAAATGAGGGGATGTCGAGTTTTGCAGGATACCCGCTGTTGGCCGGAACGCGAACCCTTGGTGTGATGGCAATGTTCTCTCGAAAGCCGCTTGCACCGGGAACAGCAGAAGCACTGGCATCCACTGCAGACTTGATCGCACAAGGTATTGAACGCAAGCGTGCTGAAGATGAGCTTCGTCTGAGCGAGCGTAATCTGCAGATGACACAAGCGGAGCTCGCGCGGGTTTCCAGGCTCACAACAATGGGCGAACTGGCAGCCTCGATAGCCCACGAGGTGAATCAACCCTTGACCGCAGTAGTCAATAACGGCAGCGCGTGTTTGCGCTTGCTCGCCAATCGCAATCTAGAGCCTGATGTCCTGCGTCAGGCTCTTGAAGGAATCATTGCCGATGGCACTCGCGCCAGTGCCGTTTTGGCTCGAATCCGCGCATTCATTAAGAAAGAAGCGGCTGAAAAGAGCGAATTGAATGTAAGCGAAGTGATTCAGGAGGTACTGATCCTGGCTGGCCATGAGCTTTACGAGAATCAAGTCTCGCTCGAAAACCAACTGACAAATGATCTACCATCTGTCCTGGCTGATCGTGTTCAGTTGCAGCAGGTTCTTCTGAATTTGATCATGAACGGCATCGAGGCCATGGCTGCGGTGACAGATCGACCTCGTTTGCTTGGAGTGCAATCCCGGATCGACCAATCTGGTGACGTGCTCGTTGCAGTAAGCGACACAGGCACTGGCTTTGGTACTGCGGCAGAATGCGTGTTCACTCCCTTCTTTACAACAAAAGCGAATGGTTTGGGAATGGGGTTGTCGATCAGCCGCTCTCTCGTTGAAGGTCATGGGGGGCGGCTCTGGGCCACACACAACTCTCCTCACGGCGCCGTGTTTTCCTTCACACTTCCAACGACCGGCGGGAATCTCTCATGACCGGTACGCCGATAGTCTTTGTCGTCGATGATGATCCATCGGTACGTTCCTCGCTGAAGTTTCTCTTGAGCACAGTTGGTCTGCAAGTTGAGGGCTTTGACTCAGCAGATGCCTTCTTGCGCAAGAAGCTGCCAGATGCGCCAAGTTGCCTTGTGCTTGATGTCAGGCTACCCGGTTTGAGCGGACTCGATTTTCAGCGAGAACTGACAGCGAAACACATCAGTATCCCGATTATCTTTCTCACAGGCCACGGTGACATTCCAATGAGCGTTCGCGCCATGAAGGCCGGGGCAATCGAGTTCCTCACCAAGCCATTCCGCGATCAAGACCTGTTGGATGCTGTTCGCATCGCACTGGAGCGTGATCGCGCCAGACGTAAAGAGGGAAAAGAGGTAGCCGCTCTCAAACAGTGTTTCGACTCGTTGACTTCGCGCGAACAGGAGGTGATCTCCCTGGTCGTGTCGGGCATGCTCAATAAACAGATCGCGGACCGACTTGGAACTGCGGAAAGTACCGTGAAAGTCCAGCGCAGCCGGGCAATGGAGAAGATGCACGCGGAATCTCTTGCCGATCTCGTCAGAATGATTGAGAAGCTCAAAGTCCCCTCGGGAAGAAACCAGTAAACCAAGGTTTATTCGCGTGCGCCTTTTTCAGAAGCCGGGGATCCTAAGATCTAATAGCTTCTTTCTCCATGCGGGAATACGGTTTGTTGAGTATGGAGTTGGAAGTGGCGAAAGCTTTAATCTCGATAGTCGACGATGATGAGTCCATCCGGCGGACTACGACATTTCTCATCGAATCTTTCGGCTTTCGAGCAGCAGCTTTTGAATCTGCCGAGGATTTGCTGAAGTCGGTCCGACTGCACGAGACTTCATGTCTCATCGTTGACGTGCAAATGCCGGGCATGAGCGGACTACAACTTCAGAGCCAGCTGGCTGCCGAAGGTATCGGCATTCCCATCATTTTTGTCACCGCTTACGACGACAAGGGTTTGCGTCACCAGGCAAAGCAAGCCGGTGCGGTCGCATTCCTCGGAAAACCATTTAACGACGAGGAGCTACTTGAGGGCATTCGTTTAGCTTTGCGAGGAACATCAGAGGCGACAAGAGATCTGATCGCCGTGGTCGACGACGATGAGTCCATCCGCAGGACTACCACACTCCTAATAGAATCGTTTGGCTTCCGGGCGATTGCATTCGAATCTGCCGAAAGCTTCCTCCAGTCAGGCCAGCGGCATAATACATCGTGTCTCATCCTTGACGTACGGCTGCCGCAGATGAATGGATTGCAGCTTCAAAGAGAGCTCGCTGCGGCTGATTGCAACATTCCTATCGTTTTTATAACTGCATACGACGACAAAGAATCGCGTGGTCGCGCGATGCAAGCGGGCGCTGTCGCATTCTTAAGAAAGCCTTTTAGCGATGAGCAACTACTCCAAATCCTTCGCGCAGCCTTAGGGCACGACAAAGGCGGCTCGACATCTATGTGACTCAACGAAGGCGTCGTCAGGATAGCCATTCGATGCCGGAGAGCTGCTTGAGAAAGTCCACGCTGCTCTAACGATTAGCCAAAGTGGTACGCGGAGCTTCCCAGGTTTTCCCGCGTGGAGGTGAACTGTGTCTAATTTGAATTTGATTGACCAGACGTGTGGTGAACGTAGATCTGAACAGATCGTTGGCATCAGCCCTGCTCTGAAATCCGCCCTCGCGGAAGTGGAGCGAGTGGCACCGACGGATGCCAGCGTGTTGTTGCTTGGAGAGACAGGTACCGGAAAGGAACTAGTCGCTCGCTCCATACACAATCTCAGCTCACGCAGCGAGCACCCATTTGTGAAATTGGATTGCGCGGCAATTCCCTTCGACTTATTGGACAGTGAACTCTTTGGCCATGAAAAGGGCGCCTTCCCCTGGGCTGTGGCACACAGAATAGGCCGTTTCGAAATGGCTGACGGCGGAACACTGTTCCTTGATGAAATCGGCGATCTCCCCCCGGCGCTGCAGCCTAAACTGCTGAGGATCCTGCAAGAGCAGGAATTCGAGCGCCCGGGAAGCAGCCAGACGCATCGCGTGAATGTCCGCCTGATTGCTGCGACGCATCGAGATCTAATGGGCATGATCAGGCAGGGAGAATTCCGCAGCGATCTCTATTATCGATTGAACGGATTTCCAATCAAGCTCCCACCGTTGCGCGAGCGCCACGAAGATATACCATTGTTGGTATCGCACTTCGTGGAAATGTTTTCACGACGGATCGGAAAGCAAATCCACGATATACCGGCAGAGACGTTGAGTGCGTTCACCGCGCATTCCTGGCCCGGCAACGTGCGAGAGCTTCAAAATCTGATCGAACGCGCGTTAATCCTGTCGAACGACGGGGTTCTTCCGAACCTCTTATCCGCAATGGCGAGGAAGTCGACGAAGGTAACTGCACTACAGAGCACATCCAATGGTTCTAGACATGCCGTGATCGACTCAAATACCGAAGCACTTCAAAGCCCCTTACGCATAACGGGTGGCCGTTTGGATACAACCGAACATTTGCCTAATCATAAGTTCGAATCTTCGGGCATATCAACTGATCTCCCCATCGTGTTCGTTGTCGATGATGATGTCCCAGCGCTTGAATTCATGAAACAGATAATTTGCCGCGAAGGGTGGCAGCCAGAGACATTCGCCCTCGCTCAAGAGTTCTTCGACTGGCCGCGGCCACATGTTTCAAACTGCCTTGTGGTGAATATTTCTCCTCGAGACCTTAGCGGTCTTGAACTGCAAAAGCGGATGGTCATCGAACGTTGCGAGACACCGATTATATTCATCGCTGACCACGGGGATGTACCCACGTCAGTTCAAGCCATGAAGGCTGGAGCCGTGGAATTCTTGATAAAGCCATTCACGGATGACGCTCTTTTCGATGCAATCCGCGAAGCCCTCAAACGTAGCTCTATTGCGCTTGACCGCGAAGCTGAGATGCGGTTGGTCCGTAACTCTTATGCGTCCCTTAGCCACCGTGAACGTCAAGTCATGGCATTGGTGCTATCTGGGCTCTTAAACAAACAGATCGGATCAGAACTCGGCATCAGCGAAATCACAGTGAAGGCTCATCGAGGCCGGGTGATGCAAAAGATGGGAGCCAAGTCTGTCGTGGACCTAGTAAGAATGGCCACGAGGCTGCGATCAGAGCGCGCACTCGCCGGGGCAAGTCAGTTCGGGTCACCGTTACCTTCTCCAATCTCCGGCTCGCCCGATCGTAGGATAAGCAGGTCAGTTTCCTACAGTGGACCTACGCTCACGGCTGCAAGCGGAAGGTCATAACTGATCTTGTCTGGAGATTCCTCGTGGTCTGCTGATCCACGGCGTGTCTAGCCGCGATATCTCACGGAGATATTGATTAATGAAGTGGGGACGAACAAATAAATAGCAAAAGGCTGCTGTTTTCGTGGCATAACTACGATGTCGAGTCGAAGTTTGTGGCGAGAAAAGGGAGCAGCCTTTGAAGACAGAGTGTATCCAAGAATCGTTCATATTTACAGCCCATTTTTCACGTCGTGCGCAGTCCGAGTTCACTGCCGGTCGGGTATCGAGTGACGGTGGAGCGCTTCTGTTGCGGGAGGCAGATCGCAGGATCGATCTTTTGGGGCGGCTGTCGGGCTGTTTTCTTGATGGCCGTGCTCCGTTGCTGGTCAAGCATCGCTTGTCGGAGATGCTTTCGCAGCGTATCTATGGTCTGGCTCTGGGCTATGAAGATCTTTGCGATCATGAGCAGCTGCGCTTTCATTTCGTCGGTGGAGAGCCGGTCGGCGAACAGGCACATCTGCTCCTTGATGCGGTTCTCCATCTCTCCGCGGGCGCAGTAAAACTTTTCGTATAGATCCTGCGCAGCCCATTCGGTGGCGGTCAGCGAGGTCACGATGAAGCGCGGGTTCTCGCCCTTGTCGAGATATTCTGCCTTGGCCACCACGCCAACCAGCTGCGTCTCTACTTCTCCGCCCTGGCTTACACCTTGATGGAAGCGCTGCGACGGCTGGCGTTAAAAGGCACGGCCTGGGCCGAAGCCCAGGTGGGCACGATCCGCCTGAAGCTGCTCAAAATCGGCGCCATCGTTCGGCTCAGCGTACGCCGCGTGCTGCTCCAGCTCAGCTCCGCCTACCCCTGGAAAGACATCTACGCACAAGCCTCCCACGCACTGCGATCCTGAACACATCAACCGGCCAAAGAAAACTACACTTCCACCTTCGGCGACAGGCAGAACCATGCTCAAAATACGCGCAAGAACATCCAATCCACCGCCCCAGTGAGCCAAATCCTGTTCTTGCAGGATCGCCTCGGCTCAAAAAATGACCTCACGGCTCAAATCTGGAATCCGATCACACTGAAATCAGCACTTGTGAGAAATTACGGCTAGACTAATGCAGCAACGATTCCCAGTCAGCGGGGACTCTTCCTGCTGGTCCGGGTGCTGGTTGATTCAGGGGATGCGAATGCGGGGGAAGCAGCTCAACGCCCTTGATCATCGCGCCCTTATCGTAATCGTAGAACCAATTCTCACCTGGCTCGAAGCTGGCAATGATCCGATGCCCGGTTGCGGCTGCGTGCCTCGACGCGTGCTGGCTCGGAGAGCTATCGCAGCATCCGATGTGCCCACACTGCGCACACCGACGGAGATGAAACCACCAACCTTCCGTCGACGCGAGACATTCGACACACCCATTACCAGTAGGCTTTGAATCGGGGTTGATTCCGCGCCGGCTTCTTTTCATTTCCGATTGCCTTCCGTGACACCCGTTCACAAGAGAATATCAAGCGACCAGCAAGACCTTCCCGACGCCACCCCTCTCTACGGTTGCTTGAGCCCTGGCCGCTTCGCTGAGTGGCAGTTTCAGGCTAATTGGGATTACCAGCTTGCCGTCGCGCACCGCTTCGGCCATGAACTCGAGCGTCTCTCTGTCGAACTTCGAGAATACGAACAACGGCTTTACAGAAGGGTAGTCCGCTGCATTCTGTGGTGTCTTGATTACCGATGCCAAGACTCCTCCCGGCTTGACCTTGGCCATCAGCTTCTCGGCGGTTCTTCCGCCAACCGTATCCGCTACCGCGTCGAGCTGTGGAAGACTCGCAATCGCAGCGTCGTCGTCGGTCGCGACGTACTGATCGGCGCCGACAGTCTTAGCGTCATCGATCTGCCTCTTCAGCACCCCCGCGATCACAGTCGCCCCGCGTGATTTCGCGGTGAATACCGCCGACCGCCCGACGTTTCCAGCAGCACCTATGACGAATACGGTTTGGCCCGCCGCAACTCCCGTAGCTGACATGAGCTGGTTGCCGGTCACGGTCACCAACGGCAACGCCGCAGCCTGAAGCAAATCGAGACCCTCGGGGACATCCGCTAGAACGTCTGCTTTCACCACGCAGAGTTCAGCAAACGTATTGTCGGCCATTGCGAATACCCGGTTTCCCGCAGTAAAGGTTTCAACTCCCGATCCGACCTTGACCACTGTGCCCGACATGTCGATTCCTATCAGGCCAGGAAAGTGGATCGGATAAAAATCCTTCGTCAGTCCAGCACGGCGCTTATCGTCGATCGGATTCACGCTCGCGGCTGCAACCCGCACCAGCACCTCACCCCGGCCCGGAACAGGGTCGGGGTAGTCTTCCCACTTGAGCACTTCAGGTCCGCCATATTCGTGGACGACAATTGCTTTCATCTTCTCTCTCCTTAGATCGCGGCGTACTCCCTAGATCGCCATTTCGAAGATGGGCCCTCGCGCCGCGTACTCCCTACGAGACGTACTCAAATCTCGGGCCGGTTTAACGTATCTGGTACGGGTGGAAGATGTAGTCCTTTGCTTTCACGGCCACATGGCATGTGTTTCCGCAGTCCGCATGAGCCGTCGGATCGGGAGTGAACTTGCCCGATGCGGCGTCGTAGTTGAAAACCGCGTATCCCCAGCCGCCAGTCTTCGGAAATCTCTTGCTGTCCTTCTCCATCACGAAAGCCTGCTTAAAAACATCGGGAACATCCACCGCGAAAGGCGCTTCCGTGCTCTTCTTGGGCTTCCACTGCAGTTTCACGATCTTCGACCCCTCCGGAAAGAAGTGCCCACTTCCGGGCGATCCACTTTTGAACGCCTTGATCATTTCCGGATTGGCGACGATTACCTTCAGAACTTCTTCCTGATGGGCGGAAGAGACCACAGACCAGTCCTCGTATCCCTTGAAGTCGGAGAACGCGACTCCATCCGGCGATATCAGCGAGTACTTTTCCTTATCTTGGTCTTGAGCACAAAGGATCACGGCGCCGAGGATCCCAAGCAGCGCCGTGGCCGTAACGATGGCAATACGATTCACGCGCATTTCGGTCTTTTCTTTGCGTTGCTCCTCCCCGGGAGACTTTCTCGTGGATCCTGTCATGACGTGCTCTCCTTCTGAAAGCGGCTTCTACTGCACACGATTCT
>NZ_JBARMD010000541.1:0-5634 GCF_049802275.1 Occallatibacter sp.
TCGACGCCGCCCATCCGGGGGCGGAGATCTCCCCCCAGATGTTCGGGATTTTCTTTGAAGACATCAATTTCGGTGCGGACGGCGGTCTGTATCCGGAACTCGTCAAAAACCGGTCATTCGAATTCAACGAACCGCTGGCCGGATGGCACGAAGTGATGGGTTTCAGCAGTAAAGGACTCGACCGGCCCAAAGGGGAACTCGACATCCGCACGGACGATCCCCTGAACCAGCACAACCCGCACTACCTTCGCGTGCGTGCTGTCGAGCCGGGCTACGCCTTGTTTAACTCCGGTTTCCGCGGAATGGGTATTCAAGAGGGAGCCGAGTACCGGTTCTCAGCTTATGTGCGAACCCACGGGCCAAAGAGTCTTCGCGCAGTTGTGCTCGACGAAAAGCACAAACCCATTGCGACCGGAAATCTCGACGGCTTCGATGGGCATTGGAAAAAATACGAAACCATCATTCGAGCCACTGGCTCGGCCGAGAAGGCCCAGTTGAATCTCTCCCTTGATGAAGCGGGCTCCGTTGATATCGACATGGTTTCGCTCTTTCCTGTCGACACCTGGAAGCATCGCCCCAATGGCCTTCGCAAAGACCTCGTGCAATTCCTCTACGACATGCACCCTGGGTTCCTCCGCTTCCCCGGCGGCTGCATCGTCGAGGGTCGCCGCCTCGCCACGCGCTACCAATGGAAGAAGACGGTCGGCGACCTCGCAGAGCGCCAAACTCTGATCAACCGCTGGAACGATGAGTTCGATACGCGGCCCGCGCCGGATTATTTCCAATCTTTCGGTTTGGGATTCTACGAATACTTCCAGCTTGCCGAAGACATCGGCGCTCGCCCCTTGCCGATCCTCAACTGCGGAATGGCCTGCCAGTTCAACTCCAGCGAAACAGCGGCGCTTGATGAACTGCATGAGTACATCCAGGACGCACTCGACCTGATCGATTTTGCGAACGGCCCCGTAACCACGCCCTGGGGAAAGCTGCGCGCCCAGATGGGACACCCCGCGCCCTTTCATCTCACCATGATTGGTGTCGGCAATGAGCAGTGGGGCGACCGCTACCTTGAGCGCTACAAGGTCTTTGCCGCCGCGCTCAAAGCCAAACATCCGGAGATCAAGCTGGTGGTCAGTGCAGGTCCTTTTCCCACCGGCGAACCCTTCGACAGCATGTGGACCAACTGGCGCAAGCTCAATGCCGATATCGTTGACGAACACTACTACATGAGTCCTGAGTGGTTTCTCTCCAACACAGGTCGCTACGATCATTACGACCGTTCCGGCCCTAAAGTCTTTGCCGGCGAATACGCGGCCCAGAGTGTTGGATCAACCAGTCCAGCCAACCGCAACAACTGGAAGACCGCCATCTCGGAAGCCGCGTTTATGACCGGGCTCGAGCGCAATGGCGATGTTGTGCAGATGGCTTCCTATGCGCCCCTGCTGGCCAACGTCAACGCCTGGCAGTGGACTCCCGACGCGATCTGGTTCGACAATCTCCGGTCCTATGGCACTCCCGATTACTACGTCCAGAGTCTCTTCGCAAACAACACGGGCACCCGTGTCGTGCCCTCAACACCGCAAGCCAAAGAGGGCCTGTACACGAGCGCCGTGGTCGACGACCGATCCCACGAATTGATTCTCAAGGTAGTCAATTACGCGTCCAGCGAGAGAACCGGCACGATCCAACTCGGCGAACTCCAGGCATCCGGCACCGTCAAAGTCACCACGCTCTCAAGCGCGGACCTTAGCGCGGAAAACAGCTTTGCGCTTCCGCAGAATGTTGCGCCCGAAAACTCCAGCATCGCCATGAGTTCCGGAACAATTCCTCTCGACTTGCGCCCCTACTCTGTAACCGTGTTCCGCGTTGCGATGCATTAAACGAAGATGGCATTCTGCGCCCCGGGGAAATCTTTATGCTTTTGCGCGGCTACATGGATGAGAGTTACGGGCCCAAGCAGAACGTGTTTTCCTTCTCTTGTCTAATGGCGAGAGGAAAAGATTGGGATAACATGGAGCGGCGCTGGAAGCTTCAAATTGCAGGTAAAAACAAACAACTCATCGCAGAAGGAAGAAGGCCCATCAGTCGGTATCACGCATCCGATTGCAGCGGTTGCCGTGGCGAATTTGAAGGCTGGACTCGGGACGAGAGGGACACCTTCGTTCTACAACTCTTTAGGGCATTCAAACTGTTTCCATCGCATACCGTCGCAATCGAGATGCAGTTAGATGATCTTTGCGAAGTGTTTCCTGAGTGGGCAAGCGATAAGCTAAAGGCCGCATACCACGTCTTTACCCAATTCATTATGTATCACATCGTGGAAGATATTAGGCGAATGGCGCCCGATAGCTATGCAAAAGTCGCTCTATTCCATGATCGAACTGGAGGAGACGGCAGCTATGATCCAACGATTTTAAGAGCATTCACCCAAGCGATAAACAGAAAAGGCTTCGATGGGAAAGACTACTTTTCGACGATTGGTTCTTTATCATGGACGGAATCAATTGCACTTCAACCAGCCGACCTTGTAGCGTTTGAATGCTTCAAGCAGGCCGAAGCCCAATTGGATGCCAGGAAGGCGCGAAGATCCTTTACGGCTCTTCTGGATATGGAGGCATTCGGGATTCATTCGATGGGATTTCGCAAGGACTCAATGATCGACTGGCGGAAGAGGTTAGAAGCGAGTCATAAAGTAAAACCTCTTGAAGAGTAGATTCCTTTATGCCCCTCAAACATTGGTGCGGTTCGAGTTTTGGGGGTGATTTGCAGTACCCTCGCAACTCTATGACACCAAGGAATTTGCTCACGGAGCCGAGAGGAATTCCCCGGCGCCTTGGTCAATCCCGCCGCATATACTGCTCTTGACCGCACTAAGGAGGCCCGTACGCGCATGGCAAAGAAGATCAAGCAGGCGAAACCCGCGAAGCTCAAGAAGCCCAAATCCCCCAATGCCGAGACGCCCGGACATGCCCCGCCGACCACGCCCGAGGAAGCCGAAGTTCTCATCAGCTCCGAGGTCGTCTACCAGGGACCGCTGTTCCGCGTTCTACACGACAAGCTTCTCGAGCCAGGCGGCAAGCCTTCTGAGCGGGACGTCATCCGCCACAACGGCAGCGTCGTCATCCTCGCCGTCGATCGATCGAAAAACAAGAAAGATCCATGGATCGTCATGGAGCACCAGTACCGCCACGCTGCGCAGCAATACCTGTGGGAGCTTCCCGCAGGCAAGCTCGAACCGGGCGAAGATCCGCTCGTCGGTGCCCAGCGTGAACTCGCAGAAGAGACTGGATATCACGCCAAAAAGTGGAAACCCCTGGTTGAGTATTACGGCAGTCCCGGTTTCCTCGGCGAATCCATGAAAGTATTTTTGGCCGAAGGCCTTGTGGCTGGCGATGCCCACCCCGAGGATGACGAGAACATCGAGTTCCGCCTCGTAAAACTCTCTGAAATCGTCGAAATGATCGAAAAAGGCGCCATCAAGGACGGCAAAACCCTCTGCAGTGTTCTGCTCTATGCGCGGCGCCTCGCCAAAAAACGCAAAAAATAATTCGCGAATTCTTTCATCAACCGATTCAATATCTTCCGCCCAGCCCGGGGCGCAATTTGCCCCGTTATGTCCCATTTTGTGAATCTTCTGGCCGGATTTCAATAAACCTTTGTCCGCGAATGAGCGTCATAGTCGGTAAGGTGGGCGTTTCCCCAAAACATTCGCTCATCAACCCCCATCTAGTGGCAAGAAAGGCAAAACCCTGTGGCTCAGTTCAAAGGCAAGGTGAAATGGTTCAACAACGCCAAGGGCTACGGATTCATCGGACGTGATGACGGGCCAGATGTTTTCGTTCACTACTCGGCAATCCAGTTAGATGGCTACAAAACTCTGAAAGAGGGCGATGACGTCGAATTCGACATCGTCCAGGGGCAGAAAGGCCCTCAAGCGGATGCGGTTATCCGGCAGAGAGACGCAGCCACACATAACGCCGCCTAGTAGGATTAGAGACTCTGTAGCGTTCTCCTAACCGTCATCAGGCGGAAAGGAGAATATCGCTTCCGACGCCGGTTCGTGATCACCCCCAACAGACCAAACCGCGGCTCCCGACAAATTGCTTTCATCTCTTATTCATGGGGCCAACGACGTGTGGCCCCGATTTCTTTCTCTACGCCTTTTCCCTCTCCAGATCCCGACAAATCTGGCCCATCCGGAATAAGTTCGGGTTGCAAATCCCTATCGGCTTCGCGTGCCTCCTCCGGGCCGGATCATCGCCGCGGGAGATCCATGAGCACCACGTCTGAGCGCTCCTGCACGCGTTCCAGCACAATTTCGCGGCCATCGGCGGAGACGTCGAAGTCTCGAATATCGAATTCAGGAGTGAAGCTGGTCAGCTGCCGCTCCGCACCGGTCTCCAGGTTGATCACCCAGAGATTCATGTGCTGCATCTCCCCGCGCAGGACCACGAGGTCTCGCCCACCTGGGAGGAAGGCGATACGCCGCGCTCCTCGTGTCAGTGTCAGGGCAGGCAAATGATGCGGTGTGCCATCGGCCGCGACTGCCTTCACTGCGAACGTGGTGCCAATGTCGGGTCCCGAGTACACGACAAACCCACCATCGGGCGCCCAGGTGGGATCAAGCGAGTACTCCGGAATAAAAACCGTGGGAGGGCGGCCGTCGAGCGGCACCCGGAAGAGATGCGTTACCCCGTGATCTTCGACCGCCGATGTAATGGATTTGCCGTCGGGACTCCACGCCGGGGAGCCCTCCAGGTGCAACGAGTCTGCGACGATTCTGGCGTTTGTTCCATCCAATTCCATTACGTACAAAGGGGTTCGACCGTCCGGTTGCAACGCCGAGAACCCGATACGTTGCCCTTCTGGGGAGATCGCAGGCCCTCCGAGGATTCGCGCTCCCTTACCGCTCCACAACTCCGTCGCGGCACCATTGGCGAGCCTCCAGATACTCTCGCTGGTAGCGGTTGCAGAAACGTACAAAAGATAATTCGGACCCAGACGCGGCGAAAATCCGGTCGCGGTTGTGAGTGGGATTTCAGTGGCCGGCGTCAGCTCCTTGCCGGAATCATCGATCTGCAAGCGCCATAGGGCTCTTTTGGGACTTGCGCGCGTGGCCACCATGCGAGTGCCATCTGCGCTGATGGCCAGCGAGGTGTAACGGTCCAGGCCGGAAGACAACCGGTGGGGGATGCGGCGTTCGACATCCATGCTATACAGCCACGGACCCGAACCATCGGGATCGGTGGCGAGGTACACCAGTGTCCGTGCATCCAGAAACACCGGGTAAGTGACGCGTCCGCTGTGCGACGTGATGCGCTCCGGCGTTCCGCCACTCGATCGGATGCGCCAGATGTCCAGCTTATCGGGAGGCGTTCCCTGGACGAAGTAGATGAACTTCGAGTCCTGCGACCACAGCGGAAAATGACCATGGAGACCAGCCGGCGCTGTGAAGATGGGCTTGTCTCCCGGTTGCCGGGCGCCGATGGTCACGAACAAGGGATCTCCGGACCCGGACGTGTGGTAGGCAAGCTCAGTCCCGTCACGCGACCAGTCAAACTCGGCTGCACCTTCGAGATAGAGCTTCGGCTCTCCGCCGAGTGTGGGCACAGCCCAGATGCTGATTTTGTCGCC
>NZ_JBARMD010000542.1:0-9258 GCF_049802275.1 Occallatibacter sp.
CATCGACTTCCTCGATCTCCGAACCTCTGCTACAGCCTTCGCTTAATGCCGCCTTTGCGATTGCCGCGACGCCGGATCTTCCTGCCGGCGCAATCGCGCAAGCGGTGCTGGCGATGGAGCTCAGTTCCGTGCAAGCTTCTCTTCTGAGTACGCACGCTCCCAAAGCACAACTTAGCGCGATCGCGAGTACCGATACGCAGCAACAGGCGCAATCGCTGGACTCGACGCAATTACAGGCGCTCCCGCTGCCCGGCCGAAATTGGCAGAACTTTCTTCTCGATTCGCCGCCTGCGCCGACCAGTGCCGCCGATGAACAGAGAACGCCTGCAAGAACCGGCGCATCGTCGGCGATTACCATCGACGGGGAACTCATTCAACCCTCGTTCAGCGCACGCAATGGCACTTCATCCCTGATAAGCCCTGCCTCCAGTGAGAGCACAATTCGCGGCGTGCAGACATTGCAGGCCGGAGGAGCAGCCTTTGCATTCGCTGACCCCGGCCGAACCAATGTAGAAACTCAACGTGGAACCGAGCATCTGCACGGGCAGGCCTTCGTGTTCGATCGTCAGAACCTGTGGGGTGCGCAAAACCCGTTCACGCAGTGGGTGCAGGAAACAGCGCCCGCTTCGCCTACCACCATTCCGGTCTTCACGCCCCAGCCGTACAGTCCCGCCGATCGTGGATTGCAGTGGGGCGCTGGCCTCGGTGGCGTGATCATGAAACGGCGCCTGTTCTGGTTTGCATCACTTGACGGTCATGAGCGCAACGATCCCGGAGTGTCGACCGTAAAACATCCTGACAACTTCTTTGCGCAGCCTTCGAACGATCAGATGCAGTTGCTGAGCGCACAACTCGGTCTCAACGGCGCCGATCCGGTAAGCGCCGGATTGGGCGCGTATTCAAAACTCCTCGAGAGCCTGGCCGGCCTGCTGGGTCCGGCGGCACGCACCTCGTCCAAATGGACAGGCTTCACCCGCTTCGATTGGAGCGTTGCTGAGCGCCATCACTTCACGGCAGAGGTGACTGCAGCGCAGCTCGATGCGCCCGGCGGCGGTTTCACGCGCGCTTCAGAGACCTACGGAACGCACAGCTTCGGGGCAGCGCAAGCCAGCGCGCAATGGGTGCTGGGCAGCTGGGCAGCATTCCTGACCCCAAATCTCCAGGCCGTTACACAGGGCTCCTACGGTCATCAGGTTCAGAGCGCCCCGGCAGAAACTCCGTCCACCTTCGAGCAATCGTTGAACATCAGCGCATGGGGTCAGCTTCCACAAATTGTCGTAGATTCGCGTTACGGCTTCACCATTGGCAATCCGGCGCGCTTCGGACGCGGCTACTATCCAGATGAACATCTGTACCGGGCACAGGAGCAGTTGAACTGGGTGCACGGAAAGCTGATGGTGAAAGCCGGTTTTGAAATCAATCGCAACACAGATGCAACCAGCCGGTTGCGCAATCAAACCGGCACGTACTACTACTCCAGCGTGGAAAATTTTGCCTCCGACGAACTTGCCTTTTCCGCCTACGGCCTGAATGGGCAGCTCAACCCGATGGACCAGCACAATTGCGATCAGACCGGAAAAGCCTGGCGCGACTCATCCGGAGTGCTCCACGGGCTTGGATACCTGCCGTGCTATTCCTACTACTCGCAGACCATGGGCCCGGCAGACTGGTGGTTGAGCACAAACGACTGGGCCGGGTACCTTACGTCGCAATGGCAGCCAGGCAAGCGAGCTGCTCTCACGCTGGCCATGCGCTGGGAGCTGGAACAGCTTCCACCACCGATCTCGGCCTTGCAGAATCCCGATCTGCCCGTCACCGAGCACATGCCCAGCCTCGGCAATCAGTGGGGTCCTCGCGTCGGTTTTGCATGGGGCACCGGTGAGAGCCGCTGGCCCGTGATTCGCCTTGGCTACGGCATGTATTTCAGCCAGACGCGGAATTCTGTCGTGGAGACAGCGCTCACGCAAACTGGCTCCCTCAAGGGCGATCTCAATTTCTTCATGCGCCCAACAGACAATCTCAATGCCGGTGGCGCTCCGCCATTTCCCTATGTGCTGGATGGCGCTCCAGCGAACATCGTCAAACCAGGTGCCGTGGAGTTCGCGCCGAACTTCCGCAACAACGAGATTCACCAGGCTGAAGCTGATCTCGAAGAAACGCTTCCCGGGCGCATTCATGTTGAGGCCAGCGCCGTTGCCAGTCTCGGGCGCAGGCTTCCCGTCACCTTTGACGCCAATATTGATACGGCCGGCCCTTCGAAAACCATCACATACACCGTAGTCGACGGCACCGCCTCCGGACCGATCAAGTCCCCGCAGATCACGGTTCCCTTTTTCGCGTCATGGCCGTCCGTCACTTCGCCAACCGGATTCAGCGGTCGACTGAATCCCAATTACCAGCAGGTGAGCGAAATCTATAGCCGGGCAAATTCCACATACGAAGCAGCCGTGCTGCGCGTCTCTCGCAATGCACGTGCACTCACCTTGCGCGCCCGTTACACCTACGCGCATGCGATGGATTGGAACCCCGACGAAACTTCGCAACTCAGCGGGCCCAGCGTTCTCGATCCCCTCGACTTTCGTCAGGAGTATGGGACCAGCAGCCTCGATGTCCGCCACTCCGCCACGGCCGCCCTTATTTTTCAATCGCCGTGGAAGCTGCAGGGACTCGCCGGCCAACTCGGAAATGGTTGGAGTCTGAGCGGGGCAGCTTATTTTCGTAGCGGCATGCCCTACTCCATGCGCACAGCTGGCTCATTGGCCAGGGAATTTACTTCAGGCGGCGCGGCCATTGTTGCGCTCAGCACCGGTATGAACGGCTACGGCGGCGACAATCGCGTATACGGCGTCGGTCGAAACACCTATCGCTACCCTGCAACCTGGAAAATGGATGTACGCCTTGGCAAGCGCTTCAACCTTGGCCAGATGCGCCGACTGGAACTGATGGCCGAGAGCTTCAACCTCTTCAATCACCAGAATGTGACCGAACTGGAGACCACGGGTTACTCGATCGAGTCAGGAACCGTAATCGGCGGCCTTCCGCGCCTGAACTTCCTCACCGGCCTCAAAACCGGGCAGACGGAATTCGGCAAACCGCTGAACATCAATGCCACTGATTTCTACCGCGAGCGCCAGATTCAATTGGGCGCCCGTTTTCGGTTTTGAGGGGAATGCTCTCCGATCACTTTGAAGGCGTCCAGTCATTGGCTGGATTACTGGTCAGGCATCCCGCAGAACCCGCTTGCCCTCACATTGCTCCCATCGAGTTCAAAGCAACTGGCCCCATTGATATCCGTCGAGAGCGTCCGCACGTGCGACGCCTGCAACTCCGCAAGCACTTCCTCGCGCGGATGCCCATAGCGGTTTCGCAGTCCGCAGGAAATCACAGCCCATTGCGGCGCAACGCGCGCCAGAAACTCGGGCCGCGTCGAAGTGACGCTGCCATGGTGGCCGACCTTGAGCAACGTGCTCTCAAGGCCCTGCTCAGCAAGCATGCCCTGCTCAATAGGAGCCTCCGCGTCACCCTCGAGCAGCGCAGAGGTCGCACGGTAAGAGACGTGCAGTACCAGCGAATCGTTGTTGCCAGGTTCCGGTCCCGGCAGGTAGTTCGCGAGCGGCGCAAGCACATGGATCTGTGTACTCCCCAGAGTCACGCTGTCTCCCGCTCGCATCGTGCGCACCTGAACGTGCAGCTGCCGCGCCTCATCAAGCAATGCATTGTAGGCGGCAACCGGAGGATTGTTTCCCACCCACAGTTCATTCGGCCTGAAGTTGCGCAGCACGCTGGGCAGCCCGCCCATATGGTCGGAGTGCGCATGGCTGAGTGCAACCACATCAAGATGTCGAATCCCGCGAGACCAGAGCGCAGGTGAAACCACTTCTTCGCCGATGTCGAAGTCCTGCGAAGCATGGCGCGGACCTCCGCCAAATCCACCGCCATCGACCAACATCGTCTTGCCTTCCGGTGTTATAAGAAGCAGGGAATCTCCCTGGCCCACGTCGATCGCCTCGACGAGCAGCGAATTGCGCGGGTGCTCGACGGGGCGCGGCGCCACCACGATGATGGCCGCGGTAATCATCGACACCCATGCAAGGCGACGTTGCCAATGCGCTGTGGTGGAGTTTCCGCGCCGCGCGAGCACCACTGCAAGACCAAGCAGTATGCAGAAGACTGCGATCTGCATTGGGAGCGGAGCAGGAATGCGAAAATCGCCCACCGCCGCCGACCCGAACAGGCGGACCAGCCCCACGCCAAGGTGCAACAACAACGCCGTTACAGCCGCGGGAATCGCAGCCACACCAGTCGATACAAAAGACGCCAGCAACGTGAGCAATGCGGCTGGTATCAGTACCGCAAGCAGCGGCAGGATGAAAATATTTACGGGCAGCGCAAATACCGTGATGCGATGGAAGTAGACAGCCATCGGCAATGCCATTGCCAGTTCCACGATGCACGACACCACCAGTAGTTCCACGCATCGTAGGGTCGCTCGAACAATCCATGGAAAGGCGCTCCATCCGACCCATCTGCCGGATGCCCGTGTCAGGGCCGCAGCAAACATCCGCAGCATCACGCGAAATTGCGCCTGCCGCGGCGGAAGCTTGATGTCGAGAGCGACAAGTCGGAGTTCACGCGTGGCTGACAAGTAGGGATGCACCGTGTTCGCGAGCAGGGGAACCGCGACGCCTCCAATGGATACAACGGCGAGCAGAGTCATCTGCAGACTCGAGTCCATGAGGCTGCGCGGGCTGGCGGCCAGCAGGCATAGCGATGCGAAACCGATTGTGTTCAGCACGTTGCGCTCGCGGTAAACCAGGCGGCCCACAAGATACAGGGTCACCATCCACAGCGAGCGTTGCACCGGCGCGGCAAATCCAGTGAACAGAGCGTAAGCAAACGACACAGCAATCGTGACCACCGTAGCCGGAAGTTGCGGCATGCGCACCCTTCGCGTGATCCACACGATCAATGCGGCAACAATGGCCAGGTGCAGCCCCGAGACGACCAGCATGTGAAACGAGCCGGTCCTCTCAAATCCCACACGCAACGAATGCGTCAGGTAGGTGCGGTCCCCAGTCACCATCGCGGCCAGCATGATCGCATCATCCTCGCTCAGCCGCAGTGCTGCCGGCATTGTCCGCATCGCCCCCGGAAGCGCCAAGATTCTCGCACTCGCCGCGTGCTGCCACGCCGAGATGCGGCAGGTCCAACTACGTTCCTGCACCGCTCCGAGCAACTTCACACGATCCGCATTGACCGTAGCCGTGGATGTAATGCCCTGATCAAGTAGATAATCTCTGCGGCTCCACGCGCCTTGGTCGCGATATACCTCCGGCTGCATCAGACGTGCGTCGGCACGAATCCGCTGTCCACAATGGAAACCAGCGGTGTCGGGTTGACCTTCCGGCCAGCGCACCGTGAGGCGCACGCTACCCGGCATCGCTGCCTGTGCGTCTTCATCGTCCGTAACGACTTCGACGCTTGCAATCCGCACATCGAGCCGTTGCGTGGGCGCCGTGCTCTGCGCCTCATCAACATTCTGCTCAAGTTCTCCGCGCACTGGGCCCGCATCGGTGATTGTGCCGTCGACGACGCGCACCAAACCGTCAGAGAGCGCCGCCAGCGCAGGCGCTGCGGAAGGTTGCGGCTGCATCTCCGCGCACCACGCGCCCATCAGGCACCACAACACACCGACCGGAAGCCACGCAATGCGCTGCGCCCGCAACGCGGAAATTCCGCACAAGGTGGCAACAGGAATCAACGCGATGAGAAGGTAAGCGGGCCGAAGCCAGATGAAATCAGCGAAGACAATGCCAAGCGCAAACAGCCATGCGGCGTGAAACAGCGGAACCCCAACAGCATTCGAAGCAGGGCGGAGCGTGGTCGGCCCGAAGTTCCTCGGTTCAGCTTCCATTGAGCCCAAATCTAGAAATTATCTATGGGCGCAAGGTTATCAGGATCGACGCAATTCGACCACAGACTCCAAATGAAAGGTCTGCGGAAACAGATCGGCGAGCGTGACGGAACTTAACGCATACCCCGCATCGATAAGAGCGCGTAGATCGCGTGCCAGTGTCGCCGGATCGCAGGATACATACACAATGGTTGGCGCCCCAACTTCGGCAAGCAGGGAAGTCGTCTCTGCTCCCAGCCCCACACGAGGCGGATCAACCACAATCACCTCGGGTTTCGCCGTCCTGTGCGCTCTCAGAAATGCGAGCGTCTCCGCCTTTACGCAAGTGCCCGTGGTGCCCTCAACATTGTGCGCCAGAGCTTCCACGGCAGTAGGCGACGACTCTACCGCGGCAACCTGCGCAAAACTCTCCGCAAGTCTCCGGGCAAACAGGCCAACGCCTGCAAAGAGATCCCAGGCCAGCCCCCCTCGCCGGCCTGCAGTCACGCGATCGACAAGGGCGTCGACAAGCCAGCGATTCACCTGAAAAAAAGCGCCGTGGTCGACGCGATAATTCGCGCCCCCGGCGCGGTATGTCAACGATGCTTCGCCGCGTCGCGCAAGAGCTCTCGCCGGTTTCCCGGCGCGCCCCTCCTCCAGAAACTCAATACCGACGAGGGCTGGAATGCGCTCCTTCCATTCCCCGAAAAACTGGTCGAGTGTGCGACTCGCTGCGTCGCAAACGAAAACACTGGCCAGTAGTTGTGTTTCCTCCGCGTTGCAGAAGAGGGACACTTCGCTCGGCCGCAGTCCTGCCTTTCCTCGCCGCAGAATCTCACCTCCACTCAGCGCCGCCTGCACAAGCAGTGGAGACGCAATCGGGCACTCGCTGATGGGAATCAGATCATGGGAACGCCTCGCACGGTAACCAACGCGTCCCGCACCGTCAAGGGCGAGCCGAATGCGATTGCGATACTGCCACTCATTCCCGGCCAGTATATCAATCGTCTCCGGCGCTTCCACACCGCCGCGTTGAAGAGTCTCGCGCAGAATTGCCTGCTTGAATCCGAGCTGCGACTCGTAATTCGCGTGTTGATAATTGCATCCCCCGCACACGCCAAAGTGGCGGCAACCTGGCACAACACGTTCCGGCGCGGCAGTTACAATCTCGTCCGCCTCCGCCAACGCGTAGCCACGCTTCTCTTCCACAATGCGCACACGCGCCTGCTCGCCCGGAAGCGTCAGTGGTACAAATGTCGCTTTGCCTTCCAATCGCGCCAGAAACGCGCCGCCATAGATCGGCTTCTCAATCTGCACGAGAGCGCTCCGAACCGGCTTCGTGTCTTCCAGCTTT
Source organism: Occallatibacter sp. (assembly GCF_049802275.1). NCBI lineage: Bacteria > Pseudomonadati > Acidobacteriota > Terriglobia > Terriglobales > Acidobacteriaceae > Occallatibacter > Occallatibacter sp. The sequence continues at coordinate 7,248 of NZ_JBARMD010000542.1, forward strand.
TTGTTTACGCGCTTCATTGCTGGCTCATGTAAAACAGGCTGAGTCTCGGCAGGTTGTAGTGCACGAGCAATTGTTTTTGTTCGAATTGCCGCTTAACCTGGCGCAATTGATCCACACTCATTCGACTCCGATAGGGCGCGAGCTCGCGCTCTGCATGTTCTCGCAGGCCCACGATCAAATCTTCCGGCGCCGCTGCTTGAAGAGCTGTGAAGAGTCGTTCCTCGAGCACCGTTAGAACCCTTTCGAAAGCCTCCATCTCGTGCGCAACGGTAGTTGAGCTCTGGGCGGCGCGTGCCTCGGCCGCCAGCTCCCGCAGGCGCACTGCCGTTGCAGCACATGCCTCGTGCGCAATCGTCGAAGCATCAAGTGCGCTTGCAGCAGTCTCGAGGTGAACAGCTACACGCTCATGTTCAAATCCGGTTTCTTCCGACGTGGTCGTTGGCGTTGCGGTTCCCGCGCTTGCCTCGCGCAACTCTTCAGCTGCCTCCATCACCGCCTGCGAACACCACGCCAGCCCATTCACGCGCCGCATGCGCCCACGCTTCTGCCGCGATTCATATTTATCAAACGCCGCGTCAATCCCGCGCAGCACTGCTTCCAGCGGAATCCCCGCATCGCGCCACGCCTCAATCAGCGCCCAGTCGAGCGTCGATAGCAGCAGAATCGCCCCGCGTCGCTGCTGAAAGCGGTCCTCAATCTCCGTAAAATAATTGAAGTAGTTATTGCATGGTGTCACAAGGTCACCCATCACTGCGTAAACACTGGCGAAAGTTCAATCATAGCTGGTGTCCGTTCGGTGACCTCCGAAAGGACAGAGGACCCATGTACATAAAGAACAATAAATTCTTCGCCGACTGGCGCGACGAATCAGGCCGTCGTCTGCGCAAATCCTTCACCACCGCAAGAGCTGCAATCACTTACGAGGCCGCTCAGCGCGTACGCCTCCCAAAACAGAAGGCGGGCGGACCCGCGCGGAAATCCTACCCGTCATCGCTATCCGCAAAGACCATCCAAAAACCGGCAACGGCAACACGCGCCGCGCAGCCCGTATCATCGTTGCCGCTGCGGGCAGTCTCCAGCCGCACCAGCTCCACGCCGCACACGCCTACGACATTGACGCAGCGATCACCCAAAGTGGTTATGCTCACTCGACGCGGCGCAACACCGCAGCGGCGGTCATCCGTCTCTTAAGCTGGCTATCCAAGCACTTCGGCGCAGCCGATCTAACCGACCTCATCAGCAAACACCCAGGACTGCGCCCGCGCAACGTCACGGCCACCGAGCAGGAGAAGCAAGAACTGCTCGCAGCCGCACCGCCGCACATGCGCCTCTGGTTGCTCTTGTGTTCCGATCTCGCCATTCGCAGCGGAACCGCAAGCCGCATCGCACCGTCCAACTACAACGCCAAGCTGCGTCAACTTCGCTTCACCACCAAACTCGGCGAACGTCTCACCCTCCCGGTCACTGACGAAATCGCGGAATATTTCGCGACGTGCGATCTCACCGACCCCGAGCCCTTCGTGCGCCAAATCCACAAACGCGAATACAGACACGGCACCAACGTTCTCACACCCAGGGCGAACTACGCCCACACACTCGGCATTGCATTCTATCGACTGCGCAAAAGCCTCGGCATCACGCGCAAGCTCACAATGCATGACTTCCGCCGCACCACCGTCGTCGCGCTCTACGAGCACACGCACGACGCCCGCGACGATCCGCGCGAATGCCGCATCGCCTGCAGACCGTGTCGAACCCGCTGGAGCATTTGCAACTCTCCAGCGTCAGCCAGGTAAGCCGCGAGTATCACCGGAAAAAAGATAAATGAGTCGGCCTCCCGTGGAGGTGGCCGACATCCTTCGCGTCCAGGGTGACTGCTTTCGGGAACAGAACCGTTCCTGGCTTGGCTACCAGCAACTGAGCGTGTTGCGGGCCATCGCCGCATGTCGAACTGCTGCGCTCGGAGGCCATCTGGACTCCTGCTCGCGGTGCGATCTCCAGGCTATCTCTT
>NZ_JBARMD010000543.1:0-3239 GCF_049802275.1 Occallatibacter sp.
CGTCGGGGGTGCGGGCACCTTCAGGAAAGACGAAGAGCGGCATGCCGGCGCGGAGGGCACGAACGGCGGCGCCAAGGCTGGACACGGTGGAGCTGGAACTGACAGTGTCGACCGGAATCTGGCCTGAGCGGTTCAGGTGCCAGCCAATGAAGGGCATCGTCCACAGCTCCTTTTTGGCAAGGATGCGGAACTGGAAAGGCAGCGTGGAGAAAATGACTGGCGTGTCCATATAGGACGTGTGGTTGGCTGCATACACTGCGACGGGGTGCTTTCTGAGGTTCTCAGCGCCACGCACGATGAGACGAGAGCCAGAGATTTTGACGCCGCCGCGAGCCCATATCCTCGCGAGACGGTGCTGGAGGCGGCCACTTTTGTCCCATAGAGAAGCCATGAGCGAGAGGCTGCCGCATACGGCAGTACAGATGAAGAAGAGTGGAGCCTGCAGAATATTGGTACGCCAGCGATAGAGACGGGGCAACGGTTCAGGCGGACGGAGACGGGTCACGGAAGCTGGCCTACGCGTTCGGCGGTCTTGCTTGCAGCTGCGGCGGCTGCGGATCGGGCCAGCAGGCGAGTGCGGACGTCGCCGACAAGGTAAACAGAGCCTGAAACGACGATGGGGCCATTCGGATGAGCTTCGGCATACTCAATGGAGAGCTCGATAGCCTGGTTGACAGAGGACGCGGCAAACGCAGGAGTTCCAGTGGAAGCTGCAGCCGCGAGCAGGTCGCGCATCGGAGTGGCGCGGGTGCTGCTGATGGGCGCGAAGATCACCTGGTCGAAAACCGGAAAGAGGATGTGGGCCATTTCAATAACAGGCTTGTCGCGAAGGCAACTGAAAACAAGTGTGCCGAGATTCTGATGGCTCGGCAGCATGTCACGCAGTCCGGCACGGAGTGCCCATGCACCGGCCGGATTATGCGCCACGTCGAGAATGAACTCCGCTACGTGGTGCGTAGCTGGATCTTCGACTGAAAGACGTTCAAGGCGAGCGGGCCAGCTGGTATTACGGATGCCTGCCGCGATGGATTTCGCCGTCACCGGGAATCCGTGGCTGATGGCTAGCTCAACGGCGGCCGCGATCGCCAGGGCGATATTCCGGTGCTGGTGCGCTCCTCGAAGTGGGGAGGCAACCTCGATGACCTGGCCCAGAACTTCAACCTTATAGGAATGCTTTTCATCGGTGTCGCGTACGAGCTGCGCTGATGTTAGCGCAGGATCCTCGTTTGCATCACCCGACAAACGCAGGTCGGCGGGCGGCATATAGGGAACTCCACTGACGCCAAGCACCGAGAGAGACATGGCAACTTCGGCCAGAACCTGGTTGGCCTCTGGGTGTTGAGGCAACGTGACGAGCGTACCGCCTGTGCGCAGAATGCCCGCCTTCTCACGGGCGATATCGCTGATGGTGTTGCCGAGCCACTCCATGTGATCGAGCGAGATGTCGGTGATGACCGAAAGAAGGGGGTCAACAACGTTGGTGGCGTCGAGACGTCCACCCAGGCCCACTTCAAGCACCGCGATTTCGATGGCAGGTTCCCCAAAGTGCAGGAAGGCCATGGCGGTAAGGGTCTCGAAGAAGCTTGGCGCCTGCGCCAATTTCTTTTCTTCCACCAGCTTTTGCCCGGCGGCGCGGACGCGAAAGAAGCCTTTTGCGAAGTCGGCGTCGGAGATTTCGACGCCGTCGATGCGGATGCGCTCGTTGGGGCGCGCGAGATGCGGCGAAGTGTAGAGGCCGGTGCGGAGGCCGGAAGCACTAAGGATGGACCCGAGCGTGGCAGCCGTTGAACCTTTGCCGTTCGTGCCGGCGATGAGGACCGAAGGAAAGGTGCGTTGAGGATTGCCAAGGGCCACCAGGAGGGTTGCGACTTCCTCGAGTGAGAATTTGCGACGCGTCTGCCCTGTTTGCGTGGCCAGTTCCGGCGCCATGGCGGCCAGGTGATCGATAGCTGACTGGTAAGACATGGAAGCTTCAGTATAGAAGCCACAAGCTCCGGCTTCTAGCGCCTACCTTGGTACAGAATCAGAATAGGTTAAGCATTTTCGCGCCGGGATTTGGCGAAGCCAGAAGTAGCAAATCTCAAAGCGCGATTAGCTCAGTTGGCGGAAGGGCGCTCGGCGTGGTCGACGACGACGGTCTGAATGGGGCCGCGGGTGGCTTCGAGCCTGAGTCCGAGCTGCTGCTGGATCGCCGTGAAGAAGGGTGGAACAGGAGTATCAGAAGGCGCCGCCCCGACATCGTCGCCAAATTGACTTTCGTCTGGGGCCCACTCCAGGTTGAAGTCATATCTACCGGTCAAACCGGTCTTGTCGACAACCGGGCGATCGAGGACGGCACGCTGCAACACGGATACAAAGTCAGCCATGGAGGCATTGCGCGCAGGCATCAGAATGCGCTGCGGATAAACGGTGCTGATGAGCGCCGGCTGGTCGGTCGCCGGAGCGGTGCTTGGCTTGAGCTTTGAACCGCCCTTGGCAATTTCGAGCGCGTAGATGGAGAAAACTTTGGGCTCGTGATGCCAGGAGAGCTTGAATCTTTCAGCAAGGAGCGTGCGCAGCATGGCCATCTGCTGATCGTGCGAAGGTTGAACTTGGCCCGGAGTGAGGGCGAGGATGTCGTAGTGATCCGACTCGATCCAGGGTGGACCTCCGGAAACTGCCTTGGGGTTGAGATTGTATGCAGCGGCGATGAGCAGTTTAAGCGTGTAGTCCTTCTCGACGAACCGATGTGGGCCCTCCATTACGATGTAGCGTGGTGATCTGGGAGTGGACTCGACGGGCTTGATTGTGGCCACTTCGAATGCGGGGCTAGGCTGGGGCATTTGAGCAGCCAGCGCGCAAGCGGCGAGAAGCGGCAACGCGAGAAGGACTCGGAGTTTCACGGGGCGACCTCCCGGCAAAAGTGCCGGAAAGATTATGTTAGCGGAAAGCTCGAGCAGTACTTAGAGGTTGTCGAGAAAGCTGCGAACAACCGTGTTGAAAGCACCCGGGTTGTCGGTGTGCAGGGCGTGGCCACCGTCGAGAATGAGGAGATTTGTATGGGGTCGGCGCTCTGCCATCTGCTCCAGGTGCTCCAGCGAGGTGACGCGGCTTTCGCGGCCGCGGAGAATGAGCGCACGGCAGTCGGAAGCGAGCCAATCGGACCAGTGGTCGCCCACAAGGTTTTGCTGCGACCGAACCATATCTTGCGGATCGAAGGCGAGATGCCATCCATTGCGGGATTCGCGGAAGGAGTCGCT
>NZ_JBARMD010000544.1:0-1788 GCF_049802275.1 Occallatibacter sp.
GCCAAACTCGGTGTGCTCAGCGCAGAACAACTCGCCGCCGTTGAGACTCTCACCCGCGGACTCGTCAACAAATTTCTCCATCCGCCCATGCAGGCGCTCAAACAGGCTGCGCGCGAGAACGACTCCACCCGCGTCGACGCGCTTTGCGACGCGTGGTCTCTGCCCTCCGTTGCCGAAACAGTTCCCAAACCAGCTGAGGCTCAATCCGAACCTTCCCCTTCTGACTTCCGTGTTGAAGAGAGTAAAGGCGCGGAGCGCGGCGAAACCAGTGCCGTAGGAGGCAAATGAATCTGCGCATCGGCAGTCGCGGCTCGCAACTCGCACTCTGGCAGGCCAACCATATTGCCGCGCTCCTGCGGGGGCACGGCCACTCCGTCGAAATCGAAATTATCAAGACCACCGGCGATCGACTGCAGGAGGTCACGTTCGCGCAGGTCGGATCCAAGGGCATGTTCACCAAGGAAATAGAAGATGCTCTTGCCGAGGGCCGCGTCGACCTTGCCGTGCACTCGCTCAAAGATCTGCCCACCGAACTCCCGGCGCCCTTCGCGCTCGCGGCCACGCCGCCCCGTGTTGACCCGCGCGACGTTCTGGTTTCGGTCAAGTATCACAGCCTTCACGCGCTCCATCACGGTGCGGTCGTGGGAACCAGCAGCCAGCGCCGTCGCGCGCAGCTTTTAGCCCTCCGCCCTGACATCCAGGCCGTAGAATTCCGCGGCAACGTCGACACCCGCTTGCGTACACTTGCCGAAGGTCAGGTCGATGCGATCCTGTTAGCCGCGGCCGGACTCGATCGCCTTGAGAAAACCGAATGGGTTCGCGAACGTCTTGAGCCAAGAGATTTCTGCCCCGCCGCCGGCCAGGGCTCTCTCGGCATCGAGACTCGCAAAGACGACGCCAACATCATCGCTGCCATCGCCTTCCTTGACGATCCCGCAACCCGCTTCGCCGTCACTGCCGAACGCGCCGCTCTCGCTGCACTTGGTGGAGGCTGCCAGGTCCCCATCGGCATCCACTGCCGCCTCGCCCCGCAGGACGAAGCCGGAGAGTGGCAGGAGATCTTCGCCGTGGTTGCCGACCCTGCTACCGGCAAAGCCATTCGCATTCATCACGAGTCACGCCGTATCGACATTGGCCCCATAGCACTCGGACAGCTAGCCGCTGAACTGCTCATCGAAGCTGGCGCGGCACCCCTGCTCGAAGCCGCTGCCAACCCTCCATCCGGCGCCTCCGTATGACTCCGAACGAGAAACACTGAATCCCCGCACCGTCGCCAAACAGCGGGAGCAGCGCCTTCATACCGTTGAATTCGGCCGCGTGATTCAGCAGGCCTTCACGCCGGTTTTCGGGAATGAATTGTTCTCGGCGGAAATTGAAAAGGAACCTGGCACGGCCTGTTTCGCGTCCCGCAATCCTCACAAAGGCGCCTGAGCGCTCAGCCCCTGGTGCGATGATGGAGTCAAACGATGACTTTACCTCTCGCCAACAAACGCGTCCTCGTCACGCGCGCTGCGCACCAGGCCGGAAAGCTCAGCGAAGGCCTTCGCGCCGCCGGCGCCGATCCCGTTGAAGTCCCCGTCCTGGAAATTCGCCCGCCCGCGAGCTACGATCCCTTAGATCAGGCGCTCCGCCATCTCTACGGCTACGACTGGCTCATCCTCACCAGCGTCAACACAGTCCGAGTGGTCTCCGAGCGCGCCGCTGCCCTCAATCTGTCCCTGCGCAACTCCGGCCCGCACGTTGCTGCCATCGGACAAGCCACCGCAGAGGCCGCCCGTGCCATCGGAC
>NZ_JBARMD010000545.1:0-19701 GCF_049802275.1 Occallatibacter sp.
CTGCCAAGCCCGGCAGTCATTCGAGCACGGCAACGGGACCTGTCTTCACGCAGTACCAGGCCGCCGTTCAGCTTGTGCAGCAGGGCAAATTTGAAAGGGCCATCGTCGCATTCGAAAAGATGCTGCCGGCGGCGCCACCCGAAATCGTTGAACGCTGCAGGATGTACATCAGCACCTGCCGCCGCCAACTCGACAGCCAGGGTCTGAAGTTCCTTACCCCTGGCGAACGGTACGACTACGCCGTATCGCAGATCAATGAAGGCGACTTTGAGGAGGCGGCCAACCAGCTCAAAGGCATCCTGGCCGACAACCCCAATGCAGACTTCGCTTACTACGGATTGGCGCTTCTGTATTCGATCACCGGCAAGACTCAGGATTGCCTCGACAGCCTCTCGCAGGCTATCGAATTGAATCCCAAGAACCGCTTGCAGGCCCGGTCCGACAACGACTTCCAAAGCATGGTCGATGACCCTCGCTTCACGGAGTTGCTGTATCCTGAACTTCCGTAGGGCAAACACCGGCCCTCAGGCATTCTGTGACTCCTGGTTCGTCAACAAAGTTCGCTCCACCCCTCCCGGGTGCCTCTGAGCCAAGTGCTCAGGCGCCCGATGTCTCACCACCCTCCGCGGCTCTCCGGGTTGTCGCCATCGGCGGCGGCACCGGGCTTTCCACGTTGCTGCGCGGATTACGGCGCCACGTTGCTTTTCTCGACTGGCCCACGCAGGTTCCCTGCCATATCTCCGACCTCGCCGCGGTTGTCACCGTAACCGACGACGGCGGATCGTCTGGCCGACTACGCCAGGATTTCAACATCCTTCCGCCCGGCGATCTGCGCAACTGCATGGTCGCCCTCAGCGCCGAAGAAGACCTACTCGCAAAGCTCTTCGCCTATCGCTTCAAAACCGGTCGAGGACTCGGCGGCCACAGCTTCGGCAACCTCTTCGTAGCGGCATTGACCGACATTACAGGGGATTTTGCGCACGCCATCCAGCTGGCTTCGAAGATTCTCGCCACGCGCGGCCGCATCTATCCCGCAACCACGGCGAACGCAACGCTGGTCGCGCACATGGACGATGGATCTATTGTTCGCGGCGAAACCAAAATCACCGCGAGCAAGCAGCGGATCGCCGAACTTATGATTGACCCGCCCAATGCGGCCGCGATGCCGGAGACGCTCGAAGCCATCGAACGCGCCGACCTCATCACCGTGGGTCCGGGCTCACTCTACACATCCCTCATCACCAATCTGCTGGTGCAGGGCGTTCCCGCGGCGCTGGCCGATGCCAAAGGCGTGCGCGTCTTCATCTGCAACCTGATGACGCAGGCCAACGAAAGCCTCGGTCTCACGGCATCGGAGCATATCGAGCGCATCTACGAGCACACTCGCGCGCCTATCTTCGACTACGCCATTTTGAACACCGCGCCGTTTTCACCGGAGACACTGGTACGCTACGCAGCCGAACATGCTGCCCCAATCGAAGTGGATATCGAGCGCATCGAAAAGCTCGGTGTCCGCTGCGTCACCGGCGACTTCGCCAGCGAAGAAAATGTAGTGCGCCACGCCGCCAATCGCGTAACCGACGCCCTGCTGGCGCTGGGACAAGCTAACTCGCCCAATCGACCCTGACCAGTTGCACGTCCCCGCATCCGCGCCACATCCGTCGTCCCCTCTTGCTGAATTGGGCTTCGATGATTACGTCGAACTGAAGATTGCGGTTTTTGGCTGTTTATCAGCAATCCTGATATCGACGGCAATCTCGACTCATCCCTCGACGGTGCGCTTCAACTGCCCACAGGCCGCATAAATGTCGCGTCCTCGCGGCCTCCGCAGATACACCGGGACGCCTTCGGCTGCCAACGCGCGCCTGAACGACTGTACTGCCTCCGGCTGCGGCATCGAGTACGCGATACCCGGCCCCGGATTCCACGCAATCAGGTTCACCTTGGCCGGTAATCCCGTTCGCCGCACCAGCCGCGCGACCTCCGCGGCATGTTCCGGCTGATCTGTCACGCCGCCCAGCAGCACATACTCAAACGTGATGCGCTCCCGCGTGCGCAGCCGGATTCCGCGCACGGCATCCACCACAGCTTCGATCGGCCACTTGCGGTTAATCGGCATCAACTCACTACGAATCGCATCGTTTGGCGCATTCAGGCTGATGGCCAGCTTGGGACGCATCTCTGGCGGCTCTTCCGCAAACCGCTCGATGCCCGGCACGATTCCAGACGTGGACACGGTCATCCGCTGCGGGCTCAAACCAACCTCCTCCACCAGCAATCGAACCGCAGCGATGAAGTTGTCGTAGTTCAAAAACGGTTCGCCCATCCCCATGAACACGAGGTTCACGCGGTCCTTGCCCACCTCGACGCCCTGCCGGTCGAGCACGGCAACCACTTGCCCCGCGATCTCACCCGCCGTCAAATTACGCTGCAATCCCAGCTTCGCTGTCAGGCAGAACTGGCAATTCACCGCGCACCCTACCTGGCTGGAAACGCAAATTGTCGCCCGATCCCTCCTGAGCGAAGCCCGCACAGCGGGCACAGCCGAAGGACCTGCTTCTCCGTCCTTTGATACGCCCCCGGAACCATCTCCGGCCTCGCCCCCGTCCCCCTCCGGCATCCAGACGGTCTCCACCGTCAACCCATCCGGCGCGTGCCCCTGCACCAGGTAGCGTTCCGTCCCATCCACTGACGTGAATACCTGAACAATTCGCGGCCGTCCCACCTGCCAGCCGTCCCTGGCAAGCTTTTTCCGCAGCGCCGCCGGCAGCGTCGTGATGCCTTCAACATCAACAATCCTTTGGCGATAGATTGCATCTGCCAATTGCTGGGCCCGCCACCGGGGCTCGCCCAAGTCGACCATGCTGGCGGCCAACTCTCCCGCATTCCTGCCAAAAAATTTTCGCAGGCTTCCACCGGGCCCGTTCTTAGCGTCTAATGGAACAAGTTGTGAGTTCGCGGTCACGGCTGGGCCCAGCATAGAGCATTTCCTACATCCCTTGCAGCTTTGCCAGGACTCTTCGGCAATTTCTTTCTTTTCTGCATGAACCAGTGCGGCCGTGAACGGCGGCTGTTGCAGCCTTCTTTACCTACAATCCAGCTTTCTACCGAGTCACGATGCCAAATCAGCGCAACCTTCGTCGCACTGTATTACCCAACGGCCTTATTGTGTTGACCGAGCGCATGGAACATCTCCGCTCCGTCGCCATGGGCGTCTGGATAAAGTCCGGTTCGCGCTGCGAAGCCGCCGACATCAACGGAATCTCTCACTTCGTGGAGCACATGGTCTTCAAAGGGACGCGTTCCCGCTCTGCCCAGCACATCGCGCGGGAAATGGACTCCATCGGCGGTAACCTCGACGCTTTCACTGGAAAAGAAACCATCTGCTTCAACGTCAAATCCCTTGCCGACCACGTGCCCATCGCGCTTGACGTACTTGCCGACCTGGTGCTGAATCCCATCTTCGCCTCACCTGAGATTGAGCGCGAACGCGGCGTGATCCTCGAAGAAATCAAGATCGACGAAGACAATCCCGACGTGCTGGTGCACGAGCTCTTCACGCAGAATTTCTGGAAAGACCATCCGCTCGGCAAACCGATCCTCGGGACCACGAAAACCGTGGGCCGCCTCGACCAGGAGAAGCTCATCGATTACCACACCGGACGATTCCGCGGCGGGAACATGGTCTTCTCAGCTGCGGGCGACCTCGAGCACGACCAGTTTGTCGAAGCCGTTTCGCAGAAATTTACGGCCCTGCCTCCCGGCGAAGCCCTGCACGAAATGCAGACGCCTTTAGCCAGCGCACGCATCCTGCTACAGAACAAAAAGTCTCTGGAGCAGGTTCAGCTCTGCATGGGAGTGCCCGCTCCGCCTATCACCGACGACAACCGCTACGCCACCCTGATTCTCAACACGGTGCTCGGCGGCGGCATGAGTTCGCGTCTTTTCCAGACCATCCGCGAAGAACGTGGCATGGCCTACGCCATCTACTCTGACCTGAGCCCTTACAGCGATACTGGCTCTCTCTGCGTCTACGCCGGCACTTCTGCCAACAATGCTCTTGAATGCGTCGATCTTATCCTGGCCGAGTTCAGCAATCTGAAAGAAGTTCTCCTCAGCGATGAGGAATTGACTCGTGCCAAAGATCAACTCAAGGGCAATATCCTCATGGGCCTGGAAAGCTCGAATTCGCGCATGGCCAACCTCGCGCGGCAGGAGATGTATTTCCACCAATTCTTCACTGCCGAAGAAATCATCGTCCGCATCGAGGCCGTAACCGCTGAGCAAGTCCAGGCTATGGCGCAGCGCCTTTTTGTCCCCGACCGCATCGCGATTACTCTCCTCGGCCGCCTGACCGGCATCAAGCTGAACCGCGATCGCCTGGTGTGCTGAAAATCAGCTCCTAGCTACTAGCCTCTAGCTACTAGCTTCCAATTTGCCACTGAAGCCTTTTTGGATTCAACAAGGCGGAAGTCGCGAAACGACAAAATCGAACATCCCTTTTGCCGTAAATGGACCCCCCGCACGATGGAGCTAACAGCTAAAAGCTAACGGCTAGAAGCTGGGGCGCCCTCTGGGCGCCCGAGCGTTCCATTTCCCTTCTGCGTCTGTAAGTTGTAGGATTTTGTCGTGTGGGGCAGTGCGTTTGTCTGCTCCCAGAAGCATGGGGTCTAAATGAATCGCACGTTTTCAATTCTCGCCAAACGGCGCCGCGCATCTGATCGATCGACATCAGCTGGCTTCACGCTGATGGAACTGCTGATCGTCATCTCCATCATCGTCATCCTGATGCTCATCGCCATTCCTACCGCGAACACCATTCGGAAACACACCGACGAAGTTTCCGCACAAAAGTCTCTGCAGACGATTGAGCAGGCGCAATCGATGTACGCCACCAACTATCCCGTCAACGGCTTTGCCTGCACACTGCAGGCGCTCTCCGGTGAATCGACTGCAGGGCCGCCCAGCCCCACTTCCGCGCAGCTCATCAGCGGCCAACTCTCCACCGGTATCAAGGACGGCTACATCTTTAACATCACCAACTGCACCAAGGTGACGGTCAACAATACCGACCGCGTCACCGGCTATATCCTCACCGCCGTTCCCGCAACGCCCGGCAAAACTGGCGATCGCGGATTCTGCGTTGAATCGGGCGGCCCCATCAAGATGGATCCCGCCGGCGGCACCAACTGCACCCAGATGGTGCAATGACCCAGGTCAACAGCAGAAATAATGCCGGTGTCATCCTGAGCGAAGGTCGTGAAGCGAGCGATCCGAAGGATCCGCAGTTGCTTTTCGGAACTCTTCAATCACCGCAACCTGGGTGCCCCATCGGCTCTGTTCAATCACCACAACCTGGGTGCCCCATCCAAGCCGCGTCTTTTGCGGCTTGGGTGGGAAAGCACAAACGCATCGCTCTCTTGCTTCTAGCTTTTTCTCTTCTGTACTTCCCGCCAATCCACGCCCAACAACCCACCGCCCACGACTTGGCCCAGCGCGTCGATCGCCACTACAACCAGCTCCACTCCCTCAAAGCCCAGTTCACCGAAAACTACGAAGGTATGGGCCGCGTACGCACAGAAAGCGGAACCCTCCTGCTGCTCAAACCCGGCCGCATGCGCTGGGATTACTCCCATCCCGCGGGCAAGCTCTTTATCCTCGATGGCAAATTCGCATGGTTCTATTCCAAAGGCGACCCGCAGGTGCAGCGCATCGGAGCCAAACAGCTCGATGATCTCCGCTCACCTCTCCGCTTCCTTCTCGGTCACACCCAGCTTGAAAAGGAAATCGATCACCTCGCCGCAACGCCCGCCGCCAACGGCGGCTTCACACTTGCCGGCGTTCCGCACGGACAGGAAAAGCGCGTGCAGCGCCTCGCCCTCACGGTGACCGCCGATGGTACGATCGCGGCCATCGAGATCCAGGAAACCGACGGCGCCGAAACCCGCTTCACCTTCACGGATGAACAGCTCAACGTTCCGATCCCCGCTGCAACCTTTCATTTCACTCCGCCGCCGGGCGTCCCCGTGGTCGACGCAATGTCGACCGAGTAGCCCTCGTTACGATCGAAGGCGGAATGACGTTGTCGCATTCCTACCCGTTCCGTCCAGCTCTTCGATCGCGCAGTCGCTCAATTGCGTGAGCGCTTCCGCCTGCTGCTCAGCCAATCAAAGACAAAGAGGGCGCGTTAGATAGGCATCGCGCCTCTCTTCGACACTAGCCAGTTATCTTTCACACACCTCAGTAGCCGTACGGATACCCATACCCCGCGCGGTACGTGTACGCGTTCGGATAAACAACCGTTCGCGGCGCCGACCACATCGCGACTGTGGGTGGCTCATACATATAAACCTGCACCGGCGGTGGAGGTGGAGCAGCATACACGTACACCGTCGGCTGTGGAGCTACGTACACAGGCATCACCTGCACATAGGCTTGAACCGGTGCCGGCGGGACATACGACTGTTGCGGCGGTTGATACTGCTGTGGCTGATACTGCGGCGCTTGATACTGCTGCGGCGGCGCTTGATATTGAGGTGGAGGTGGTTCATAGGCAGGCTGCTGAGACTCATCCTGCGCCACTTGCTGCTGTGGCTCTTCCCGCGGAGCATCGTTGTAAGCGCTCGGCTGGCGATGATACAGGCCAGATGGGTCCTGCTCGGGATCCTCCGTGATGGGCACTTCCATGTCGTCCATCACTTTCACCGTGAGCCGCGTCTCGGTCTTCAGAGTCGGACGAGGTCCGCGCCGTGGCAGATTCAGCAGATCAATCGGCCACAGAATTGGAATCATCCACTCCACGATGTCGCGCGTGCGATGACCTTTGCCCAGGATTCTCCCTTGCTGATCCACGGCGTAGCCCGGCACATCCACCACTCTTGCCGACACGGGAATGATGGTGCGTGGCTCGATCACCATGCGATCGAATTTCAATTCCATCCATCCCTTTCCGACAAAATGCCCGGGATCCTTGTAGTCCTCGAACCGGCCCTCGAGATACGTGTTGAACGGCAGGCGCGCGGAGCCGTTCCGCGTGGTAATGCCGGTCTGGCAAAGAACCGGGTCGCCGATGCCTGCTGTCTTCGAAGACAGCTTCGTCTCCGAGACCGTGCAGTTGATAAGGGAACCCGCAGGCACAATCTGCCTGCTGGCGAAAACGGTTAAAGTTGGAGAAAGCAAGAGTGTACAGAGAGCGAGCTGAACGCTCTTCATCGAAGGCCTCCTGATCCAAAGAGAACCCGCCTGACGGGGATTGCAGGCGAGTCTCGGCTGATCGTTCTGTTTAGCCCCAACTGGGCGGGGGAAATCTCAAGAAGACCGAGCAGTCTTGCCCTGCGTTGCATCGAGAAGTCGAGCCTGTCTCGCTTAAATTGAAGCGCAGCTCAATGCGAGAGTGAGGAAGATGGATCGGATTTTTGCCGCAGAGGCACTCCTCGCGGAGATCAAGGGGTGATCCGTCGCGCTTCGAACCGCTGTGGCTTGTGCACGATTCTGCACGCGAGCCGCGCAGAATCTGTTGTTCAGCGAGAACACGCCAATTTCAGGAAAGTTGTTATTGCAGCGGAGAAATAATTTCTCGTGCCGCGACCAATAGGTCGCCGTCTGCCTCAGGTGCTTCGACTCGATGCGGAAGAATCAGATCACTGATCACTGACCACTGATCACTGACTACTGTCCGCTACTCGTATCGCAACGCTTCAATCGGATCCAGATTCGCCGCACGAATCGCCGGAATCATCCCGCTGACAAGCCCCGTCACAATCAAGATGCTCGTCGCCACAATCACCGACGTCGGCGAAATGAGCAACTGGATATCCGCATTCTCCGCGTGCTGGGCAAGTTCGCTGTAAAACGGGATGCGGCCGACCATCAGCGATACGACATAAGCCAGGCCGATGCCCCCAATGCCTCCGATTCCCGTAATAACCATGGCCTCCGCAAGGAACTGCGTGAGGATATGCCGCTTCTGCGCGCCCAGGGCCTTCTCCACGCCGATCTCGCGGGTGCGCTGCTGCACCGCCACCAGCATGATGTTCATCAGTCCGATGCCCGCAATACCCAGCGTCAGCGCGCCCACCAGCGAAAGCAGCACCTGCAGCGCCAGCGAAAGAATGCTGAATTGATGCAGTTCCGTCATCAGGTTGGCTACGTAGATTGCGTTGTGGTCCGAAGGTCTGAAGTGGTGCGCCGCGCCAAGCACGTTGCGCATGTTCTGCTCAGTGAGTTCGTAGTTGCCCTCGTAGTTGTACCAGATGCCGCCGATATACTTCGTATCCGCCAGATCGCTCATGGTGCTGAAAGGGATGTAGACCTGCCGGTTGCGATCGCTGTCTTCCCCTTCCTGCATCTTCGGGCTGAGCACGCCGATAATCGTGAACAGAACGCCATTCAACCGAATCGTTTGCCCCACCGCCCACCCGCCCGAAAAGAGCTTGGTTTTGGATTCTGACCCGATCACGCAGACATGCGCCCTTTCCTGTTCCTCCTGCCCGTTAAAGAACCGCCCTGCGTCCGTATCGAGTTTCCAGATGTCCTGAAACACCGGCATCACGCCATTAACCGTCCACGTGTAGGAGTGGAGATCGTTCTGCACCGTGACGTCTTTGTACACAGCAGGCGAAATGTGATTGATCCCTGGAACGCTGGCGATGATGCGGTCCACGTCATCCAGGGTGAATTGCACCTTCACGCCCGATTTCTCGCCGCCCGCCTGTTCGCTGGTCCGTCCCGGGAAAACGCCAATGATGTTGGTGCCCCACTGCGCGAAAATCGCCTCGATGGCGCGGCTGAAACCTGCTCCATAGGCCAGTAGCAACACCACCGTCGCAATCCCCCACGCCATCCCGATCATGGTGATGGCGGTGCGACGGCGGTTGTAAATCATCGCCTCCCAAGCCTGACCTAGAATGTCCTTCAGCATCTTTACTCCAGCCGCTAGCTGCTAGCCTCTAGCTACCAGCTTCATCTCGTCGGATCAATATTCACGGTCTCGCATGTTCTCAATTCTTCCCGCCCGTCCCAGAAAACCATCCATTCGCATCTGGTAGCTAGAAGCTAGTTGCTAGGAGCTAGTAGCTGTTCCTCAATCCTTCCGCAACGCCTCCACCGGATCCATTTGCGCAGCCTTGCTTGCTGGATACAAACCCGCGGCGATCCCACTGAGCACCAATGTCCCCATCGCCAGCGCGGCCGACCACGGCACCAGCCGCGGCGGATCCCAACCCGGCATCTTGCCGGTCAGCAGTGCTTGAAGAGCCGCCATCAGACCTGCCGAGGCAGCAATTCCGATTGCTCCGCTCACCGCTGTCAGCAGCAACCCCTCCCAGAAGAATTGCCCCATGATACTTTTCTTCGTCGCACCCAGCGCCTTGCGCAGTCCGATCTCGCTGGTCCGCTCCGACACCGACACAAGCATGATGTTGATAATGCCCACCGCCCCGAGTCCCAGCGTCACAATCCCCACACCGCCCAGAAAAATATCCATCGCGTTGAAAATGGCACCCACCATCTTCATCTCCTTGATGGTGTCCCACTCCTGAAATGCATCTTTCAATGAAGGATCGAACCCATGCCGTTCGGCGATGACGCGGTGAACCGCCGCAACCGCCGCCGTTGCATCTCCCGGTTTCACCGGCTGGTATTGAATTGACGTCAGCGCGTCCTTCGCGATGTTATCGCCCTTCAACGGATACAGTTCCTGCATCGTCGTAATGGGCACGTAGACCTTCTGGTCGTCGAAGTCCTGGTTGCCGCGGCTGATCTTCTCGACTGCGCCCACAATTCGGAATTCAGTGCCGTTTATCGTGATCGCCTCGCCCACCATCGGCCGGCCCGGGAACAACAGCATCGCAGCCTTCGAACCAAGCACCGCGACGCGACGCCGGTCACTCACGTCGGCGTCATTGATAAAACGTCCCTGTGCCATGGGAATGTAGCGCACCTCGGTATAGTTGGGCCAAACGCCCATTACGTGGCTGGAGGTGTTGCTGAACTGGCTCACTTCATACAGGTCAGAGCGCGAAAGCTCCACCGTTACGGCGCGCAACTCCGGCAGCTGCTTCACCGCCTCCGCGTCTGCCAGCGTCAATTGGTAGGGACGCATCCCCGTGTGCTGGTTGGCGACAGCGGGGATAGTCCCGTTCCACATCATGATCAGATCATTGCCGAGCTTCGCCAGGTTGCGATGCTGGCCCGACCGGAATCCCTCACCCAGACCTACAAGCACCAGCAACGATCCCACTCCCCATGCAATTCCGAACATGGTGAGGAAGCTGCGCAGCTTGTTCGCCGCGATGGCCCTGAAAACCTCGCTAAGCGTGTCTGTAAAGTTCTGCATAGAGGTTCGACGCCGCCACCCTGGGATTGGCTCGATGTTCTCAAGGCGTAATTTCGGCGCTCGTCACAAAATACGCTTTTCGCAGCGGATCGGTTCCGTAGACCCATTCCGCCACGAGATTTGTTTTTTAAATTCAGGTTTGTAATCCGGGCACGACCTTTAAGTTATGCCGCACAGAACGCAGAATAGACTCGGCTTTAGCCCTGTGGAATGTTCTTGCGCGATGTTCTGGACTCGGCCTTTTTCAATCTGATGCAAGTCAACCTGAGAACAAACCAGTCTTCAGCACTGCGAATCCAGCTAAACCAACGGTGTGACAAGCCGACATGAAACAAGCGATCATCTAAG
Organism: Occallatibacter sp.; assembly: GCF_049802275.1. Taxonomy (NCBI): domain Bacteria; kingdom Pseudomonadati; phylum Acidobacteriota; class Terriglobia; order Terriglobales; family Acidobacteriaceae; genus Occallatibacter; species Occallatibacter sp. Next base: position 10,685 of record NZ_JBARMD010000545.1, read on the forward strand.
CAATCCAATGGCGTCCCCTGTCACAGCCGACACGTCCCGCGCCGCCTCACGCCACGATCTCGAGCGCCACATCGCTGCCGCGGTGCAGCGCGTAACAAACCCCATCGAAGGCATGTTCGGTCCCCACTCCGTTTCCTGGCGCATCAATCGCGAGTCGGCTCTCTTCCTCGGCGCCGGTCGCGCCGCCCTGTTGCAGCTCGCGCATCCCTGGGTCGCTGCCGCCCTCGATCAGCATTCCTCACTGCTCGCCAAGCCAATCGCGCGCTTTCACAATACCTTCCGCTTCGTCTTCACCATGATCTTCGGCTCCGCGCCGCAGGCCGTGCGAGCAGCGCATTCGCTTTACGAAATGCACACACGCATCACCGGAGATCTCCCTGCCGATGTCGCTGGCTACGCCAAGGGCTCGCGCTATGAGGCACTGCAGGTTCCGGCTCTGCTCTGGGTCTACGCCACGCTGATTGAAAGCGCAGTCATCGCGTATGAATGCGTCCTGCCGGCAATCACCCCGGATCAAAAGGAAGCTTATTATGCTGAATCGAAGATCCTCGCCGGCCTCTTCGGCCTTCCACCCGATGCCCTTCCCTCCGACTGGAGTGCCTTCCAGACGTACATTGCGCAGATGTTCGCATCGCAGGCGCTCGGCGTAAGCGATCGCTCGCGCTTCATGGCGCACCACATCATGACCGGCGCCGGTTCGTGGATTCACGTTCCTCCCTGGTACAGGTCGCTCACAACTGAATGGCTGCCCCCGCGCTTTCGTGAAGAGTTCGCGCTCACCTTCGGACATAGAGAGCGGAAGAGCTCACAAAGAGCGCATCGTTTCCTCCCCGGCCTGTACGCGAAGCTCCCGTCAACTCTCCGCTACGTTGGCCCTTACCAGGAAGCGTGTGCGCGCTTGTCGAATCGCAATCCCGGCCTACTGGTGCGCAGCAGCAATCGGTTCTGGATCGGCCAGCCCCATACGCCATTCGACAAATAGCGCGACTCCGGCAGCTGACCCAGCAATCATCAAGCCGGCGTCACCGCCAGTCAGGCAACTGCGATGCCGGTCCATGCTTCTCTGTGGAAGAGGTTCCGAAAGCAATCATCAATGAATTTCTCTCATAGCGGAATGATTCGATTCATCGGAGCCTTCAAGCTGTTGAAGGCTGCTTGCCTGATCGTGGTTGGCTTCGGCATCCTGAAATTGATACACAGAGATGTTGCGACGCAGCTGGAACATTGGGTCGCCCTTGTCGGCTTTGATCCGGGAAGCCGAATGATCAATCACGCAATCCAGAGGGCCACCAATCTCTCTCCAGCCAAATTCAAGGAGTTCGGAGTCGTCAGTTTCGTCTATGCGGGCCTGTTCCTGACGGAAGGCATCGGTTTGTGTCGATTGAAGCACTGGGCCGAATGGTTCACAGTTGTGATCACATCCTCGCTACTTCCCTTTGAGATCTACGAGATATTCCACCATCCGACCGCGATCAAGATCCTCGTGCTCATCGTCAATATCGCCGTTGTGGTGTACCTTCTGTACCGAGTTACCAGCGAACGCCGAACTGCCTCGAACAAAAAGATTGCGCAGGCGACCCAACCACTCCGCAGCAGATGAGCACGCCGTCTTCTTATGCGGAAATCGATCCGAGTCTACTCGCACGACCCGAAAGTGCGGCTGCCTGCCTCTACTTCTTCATCAATCCCGTCACCAGCGCTTCCCACTCATCCTCCAGCTCGGGCCGATGAAATTCTCGCCCGGCCCTCTCGTACCAATAATCCGCATTCGAAAGCGAACCCTCCTTGCGGTGCAGATAAGCGTGTACCGCCATTCCGGCCTGTGTCTCGAGCTCGTCGACCAGGCCGTGTGCCTGGACCCATTCACCCTTCGCATCCCACCACAGCGCTGTCAGAGGTGCCGTCAGACCCTCCGGCGGAATCTGCTGATTTACCGATGCGCGGAACTCGCTCGCTTTCATGATCATTCCCTCCTGAGAACGCCCTCGACCCGCCCGATTCGATGCCAGTTAAGTGACCCAAATCACATCTTCGAGACGCTTCCCCGGATAAGAATAGCTACAAATCCAGCAGGGAATGAAGCGCGGTCTGAAGGGGTCGATAAAGCAACTGGAGTTGAGACGCCGAAACACCTCAAATGGCGCCTCAAATCCGCGGCTGGAGGGGGTCGGGCCCATGATGTTTCATCCAGGAGAGTCAATCCCGAGTAGCATTTGCGATCCCGACCAAAATGGTCGTATACTTAACTCAGACCATTCTGGTCGTAGTTTTCGGGTGCTGCCCCTTCGGCAACCCACAGGAGTTCGGCAAGTGAGTGTGCTGACGGATCTGCGCATCGGGGAGACGGCGACGCTGGTCGCCCTTGATTTACCCGACTCCGTTCAAAATTACCTGATGCATATGGGCTTCGTGCCCGACGCGCTCGTCACCGTCCTGCGCCGCGCCCCCGCCGGCGATCCCACGGTATATGGCATCGACGGCATGCAGATTGCCCTTCGCCGTGAGACTGCTGAAGCCATTCATGTTCGCAGCACCGCTGAAACATCGCAAAGCGAGATTGATGCCGGGCTGGCGAAGATCGCGGAAACCTCGCAGCCTGAGAACAATCTGGATATTCACGAATTCGCCGGGGCGGTCCGATGAACGCCTGCTGTGAGACTCCGGCCTTCGAGGCGCCACTCTTTCGCGCATCCGGAAGTCTCAGCACCGTTGTCCTCATCGGTCCACCCAACTCGGGAAAATCCACGCTCTTCAATCGCCTCACGGGGTTGCGCCAGAAAGTCGCCAACTATCCCGGCGTCACCGTCGAGCAGCGTTCCGGGCTCATGTCCGGGGTAGGCCGCGACGACCTTACGCTCATCGATCTTCCCGGCGTCTATTCGCTCACTCCCTACTCAGAAGACGCACGCGTAGCCGTCGACGTGCTCAAGGGCAAAATGCCTGGCACGCCCAAGCCTGACGCCGTTTTGCTCGTTCTTGATGCCCTGCACCTCACCCGCCAGCTGATGCTCGCGGCACCCGTGCTCGCGTTGGGACTTCCGACCCTCGTTCTACTCAACATGAGCGACCTGATGGAATCGCGCGGCGGCCTCATTGATCCCCTCAAACTCGCCAAGGAACTCGGCGCGCCCGTAGCTCTCATCAGCGCAGTGCATGGCACAGGGCTCGATGCCGTTCCGCTTTTCCTCAATCAGCACGCCTCACCCCAAGCCGCGCAGCAGCCGCTCTCCCTTCCCGTGCTCGGCAATGCCGCCAGCACCCACACGTGGGCTGCGCAGGTCAGCCGCCGCACTGGCTATCGCGCTCCACTCTCCGCAGAGAATAGCCGCAAGCTCGACAACGTTCTGCTCCATCGCGTCTGGGGTCCATTGCTCTTTCTCGTCGTTGTCGTCGGAGTCTTCGAAGTCGTTTTCTCCATCGGCCAGCCAATGAGCGACGGCTTCGGCGACATCCTCGCCAGGATGGGATCGCTGGCCCGGCCGCTACTGCCCGCAGGCTGGCTGCAATCGCTCGTGATCGACGGCGCGTGGAAGGGCATCTCTTCCGTGCTGGTCTTCCTCCCCCAGATCCTGCTGCTCTTCCTTTTCATCGGAGTCCTTGAAGACTCCGGCTATCTCGCCCGCGCCGCGCTCATCGCCGATCGCGTCATGCGCACCATCGGCCTCAATGGAAAAGCATTCATCCCCCTGCTTTCCGCCTATGCCTGCGCGGTCCCCGCGATCATGGCCACCCGCACCATCGAGAACAAGCGTGACCGTCTCGCCACCATTCTCGTCACTCCGTTCATGACGTGCTCGGCGCGCCTGCCCGTGTACATGTTGTTGATTGCGGCGTTCATCCCCAACATCGTGTTCCTTCACGGGTTCCTCGGCCTGCGCACCATCGTGATGCTCGGCCTCTATCTCGCCGGATTCGTCGCCGCGATGACCACCGCGCGCCTGTTGAAGAGTTCGATCCTCAAGTCCAGTGAAGCGCCTTTCATCCTGGAACTGCCGCAATACCGCATGCCCACCATCCGCTCGCTGGCCATGCGCCTCGTCGATCGCGCCAGAGTCTTCCTGCGCCAGGCCGGCACTGTCATTCTCTGTGTAACGCTCGCTCTCTGGCTTCTTGCACACATTCCCCCGGTGCCCTTGCACAACGGCCACTACACCGCACCGGAACTCGCCGACAGCGTCATCGGAAAGCTGGGACACTTCATCGAGCCCGCCATCGCGCCCCTCGGCTTCAACTGGAAGGTCGGCATCGGCCTCATCTCCAGCGTGCTCGCCCGCGAAGTCATGGTCTCCACCATGGGCACGCTCTACGGGGCCGATCCTGAGACGCAAGCCATGCACCTGCAAACCGCGCTTCACACAGATATGAAACTTGGCGGAGCCGTGGCCCTCATGATCTTTTTTGCCTTCGCCATGCAGTGCACCTCTACCATGGCCGTGGTTCGCCGCGAAACCAATAGCTGGAAATGGCCCGCCATCCAGTTCGGCTACATGCTCGTGTTAGCCTACGGCGCCGCCTTCGCCGTAAACCACATCATCACCGCCCTCTTCGGGTAAGCACAGTCCACGTCAGTCTGTGGACATTGAATTCCTGATACAAAACCGAGTTGTCATCCCGAGCGTAGTCGAGGGATCTGCAGCTGCACTTTTGCCGTAACCTCGGTTCCGAGCCTGCTTCACCCCGCCGCGCCAATAGCCCGACAGAACCCAACCGGAATGTCGCTGGAAATTAACGACCGCGCGACCTACCTGTTCGTTTTGCCAGTTCCTGAATGGCGAGGACGAGCTTACCCTTCGCAATGCGGCAAGGGCTGCCTCCAAAAACCCTTAGCACGAGGAGTTAGGTCCATGAGCTCTCCAGATAATATTCAGCGTTCAGTCCTCCCTATTCCAGACCAACCGCGCAAAGGTCTGGTGTTGTATGACGCGAAGGATCCCGAAAACAAGTACCCACCCATCACGCAACTGAGGCCTCCCGCCGGTGCCCCTAACGTATTGATCATTCTCATTGACGATGCAGGTTTCGGCTCATCGAGCGCCTTCGGCGGCCCATGCTACACCCCCAACGCCGAAATGCTGGCATCGGAAGGGCTCAAATACAACCGTTTTCATACCACTGCACTTTGTTCGCCGACGCGGCAGGCCCTGCTGACGGGCCGCAACCATCACACCGTAGGCATGGGCGGCATCACCGAGATCGCCAGCGGTTCGCCGGGTTATAACTCGATTCTGCCGAACACCTGCGCGCCCCTCGCCAAAACGCTCAAGCTGAATGGCTACGCGACTGCGCAATTCGGCAAGTGCCATGAGGTGCCCGTGTGGGAGACCAGCCCAGCCGGTCCGTTTGATGCCTGGCCAACCGGCGGCGGCGGATTCGAGTACTTCTACGGCTTCATCGGCGGCGAGGCGCACCAATGGTATCCCGCACTCTATGAAGGCACCATCCCGGTCGAGCCCTCTAAGACCCCCGAAGAGGGATACCACCTCGTGGACGACATGACAAACAAGGCGATCGACTGGATCGGGCAACAGAAGGCGCTCATTCCCGACAAGCCTTTCTTCGTCTACTTCGCCCCGGGCGCTACTCATGCTCCACACCATGTTCCCAAAGAATGGGCCGACAAATACAAGGGAAAATTCGACCAGGGTTGGGACAAGCTTCGCGAAGAAACGTTCGCCCGCCAGTTAGCCCTCGGCGTCATCCCGCGCGATTGCAAGCTGACGCCGCGTCACAAGGAAATCCCGGCATGGGACGACATGCCCGAGGCGCTCAAACCGGTGCTCCGCCGCCAGATGGAGGTCTACGCCGGATTCATGGAATATACCGATCATCATGTCGGCCGCCTGATTGATTCGCTGAAGGGTCTAGGCCTGCTTGAAGACACGCTGGTCTATTACATCATCGGCGACAACGGCGCCTCCGGCGAAGGCACCCTGAACGGCACCTTCAACGAGATGATCAATTTCAATGGCGCGTCCGCACTGGAGACGCCCGAGTTCCTGATGCAGCGCATCGACAAGCTCGGCGGACCGGAATCCTACAACCACTTTGCCGTCGGCTGGGCTCATGCGATGGATACGCCGTATCAGTGGACCAAGCAGGTTGCGTCGCACTGGGGCGGCACGCGCAACGGCACCATCATCCACTGGCCAAATGGAGTGAAGGGAAAGGGCGAGCTTCGCACGCAGTTCCACCACGTTATCGATGTTTCGCCCACCATTCTCGAACTCGCGGGAATTCCGCAGCCGGTATTTGTCGACGGTGTGCAGCAACACCCCATTGAGGGCGTCAGCATGGCCTACTCATTCAACGACGCCAACGCACCCGAGCAGCACGAGACCCAATACTTCGAGATGTTCGGAAATCGCGGCATCTTCCACAAGGGCTGGACGGCGGTCACGCGTCACAAGACGCCGTGGATCTTGATCGGCGAGGTTACACCCGCTTTTGACGACGATGTCTGGGAGCTTTACAACGTCGAGACGGACTGGAGCCAGGCCAACGACCTCTCCAAACAGATGCCTGAGAAGCTGCATGAACTGCAGCGCCTGTGGCTGATCGAGGCAACACGCTATAACGTGCTGCCGCTGGACGACAATCTTGGAGCACGTCTCAACGCCGATACTGCTGGGAGGCCGCAGTTAATCAAGGGTAAGTCGCAGATCCTGTTTGGCAGCATGGGCCGCCTCTCAGAGAACTCGGTAATCAACATCAAGAACAAGTCACACTCGGTGACCGCCGAAATTGTCGTCCCCGCGACTGGCCCGGTCGAAGGAGTCATCGTTGCCCAGGGCGGGAACATCGGTGGCTGGAGTATCTACGCCAAGGATGGGAAGCTGAAGTACTGTTATAACTTCCTGGGCATCCACTATTTCTATGTGGAATCGACTGACCCGCTTCCAGCCGGCCAGCATCAGGTCCGCATGGAATTTGCCTATGCGGGCGGTGGTCTCGGCAAGGGCGGAGTTGCAACGCTGTTTATCGATGGCAAGCAGGCAGGTGCGGGCCCGGTCGCCTTTACCGCAGCCATGATCTTCTCCGCTGATGACGGCTGCGACGTGGGAAGAGACACCGGATCGCCCGTTTCGCCGGATTACAAAGCGGCAGAAAATGGCTTCACGGGCACGGTCAAGGGCGTGCAGATCGCCATTGCCGAAGATGCGGTGAGTCTCGATCACCTCGTCAAACCCGAGGAAGCAATTCAACTGGCGATGGCACGGCAGTAAAACTTGTCAAGACTCTCTGTCGGCTGGGCGGTTGCAATCACGACCGCCCACCGGCAAAGACTCCCGTGAATACTGTCGAGAGAAAATGAAAAGCTTGCTCATAGTAACTGCCCTGATTGAAGGCGCAACCGGCCTGCTGCTTCTGGCGGCTCCGTCGGTTGTGACCAGGCTCCTGCTCGATTCATCACTGGATGGGTCTGTTCCGTTAATCGTCGCGCGTCTGACCGGACTGGCGTTGCTCACCTTGACTGTTGCCTGCTGGCTGGCCCGGCTCGACGGGGAGACTCGCGCAGCAAATGGATTGGTCACCGCAATGGTGCTTTACAACGTTGGCGCCGCAGCACTCCTCGCATATGCGGGCATTGCCCTGCGCCTCTCCGGCATATTTCTTTGGCCGGCAGTTTTGCTGCACGCCGTCATGGCTGCCTGGTGCGTCATCAGCCTGAAGAGAAGACCCGCTAAGGACTAGCCGCTGCCGGGCGCGCTGAGGTTCGCATGTTGCGCGTGGTTCAAGAAAAACAAACCAGCCTCAAGAAAAGGCAACCTCAAAATACAATCTGTCTCATTGAAGGGGTGCACTTCAATCGGCTATCAAGCCGCTCGTTCGGTTCGTGCTGGCCTCCGGCGCCGCCTTCGCCGTGAACCACATCATCACTGCCCTCTTCGGGTAACACTTTCTGGCCGCGCTCCCACCCAATGGATGACCGCGCAGACCTGTTCATTTTGCCAGTTCCTTAATTGCGAGGAGCAGCCTAGATTTTTCACTGCCGCAAGAGCCGCGCCTTGACTCTTAGCCGCAGGAGTTTAAATGAGCTCGTCAGAAGATATTCAGCGAACAGTTCTTCCCATGCCCGCACAACCGCGCAAAGGCCTGGTGCTGTATGACGCCAAGAACCCTGAGAACAAGTACCCGCCCATCCAGCCCCTGCGGCCCCCCGCCGGCGCCCCCAACGTCCTGATCGTTTTGATCGACGATGCCGGTTTCGGCTCATCCAGCGCGTTCGGCGGCCCCTGCCAAACCCCGAACGCCGAAATGCTGGCCTCTGAAGGTCTGAAATTCAACCGCTTCCACACAACCGCCCTGTGCTCCCCGACCCGGCAGGCACTACTGACTGGGCGCAATCACCACACGGTTGGTATGGGAGGCATTACCGAGATAGCCACCTCAGTGCCTGGGTATAACTCAGTTCTGCCGAACTCGTGTGCGCCTCTCGCCAGGACCCTCAAACTCAACGGGTACGCCACGGCGCAATTCGGAAAGTGCCATGAAGTGCCGGTCTGGGAGACCAGTCCCGCCGGTCCGTTTGATGCCTGGCCTACCGGCGGCGGCGGATTCGAATATTTTTACGGGTTTATCGGCGGCGAGGCCCACCAGTGGTACCCGTCCCTCTACGAAGGCACCACACCGATCGAGCCGAAAAAAACGCCCGAAGAAGGCTACCACCTCATGGAAGACATGACGGACAAGGCCATCAACTGGATCGGCCAGCAGACGGCACTCATGCCTGACAAACCCTTCTTCGTATATTTCGCGCCCGGAGCCACACACGCCCCGCACCATGTCCCCAAAGAATGGGCAGATAAGTACAAGGGCAAGTTCGATCAGGGCTGGGACAAGCTTCGTGAAGAGACCTTCGCTCGCCAGAAGGCGCTGGGTGTCATTCCGCCCGATTGTCAGCTCACGGAGCGGCACAAAGAGATTCCGGGATGGGACGAGATGCCTGCAGCGCTCAAGCCGGTCCTCATTCGGCAGATGGAAGTCTATGCGGGCTTCATGGAATATGCCGACCACCA
>NZ_JBARMD010000546.1:0-2060 GCF_049802275.1 Occallatibacter sp.
GTGGTGTACTGGGCTTGCAGATTGAGGAGGTGGCGCTGGTCGAAGGAGGAGAGAGAACGTTCCGCTGTCAGGTCGAGCCAGTCCTGCGCGATCTGCGCATTGGCAGGAGATGAGGAAGCTGCTGAAAAATCAGTTTGCGAAGCGCTGGATTGATGTCCCTGACCGCCGAGCATGGCGTCGTCGTCGATTGATTTTGAGTAGGTGTAGAGGAGCGATGCAGCAAAGCCTCCGCGAAGGCGGCGACGCAACTGAAGCTGGCCGGATTGGCGCGTTGAATTTCCGCCGGAGGTCTCGTATACGAATCCGGCAGAGCAAAGGGGGCACGGATTGGTCGCACCGAGGGGATAGCTGTTGGGCAGGAATTGCTGAACGCCGTGCGTTCCTTTTACACCGAGGTAGGTTGCCGTCATTTGCAGTGCCCACGGCAGGTCGCGCTGGATTGAGGCCTGCCATGTTTGCGCGTAACCTACGCGAAAGTTGGGATCGATGCCGAAGACTTGAGGCGTTGTGATGCCGCACTGTGTGAAGCCATTGGCGAGAGTGAGTGGGCAGTCTGCGCTGTTCTGCTGTTTTCCGCTTTTCGAGAGCGGGGCCTGCTGCGCTAGTTGAAGTACGGGAGAGAGGTACACCGACGTGTCGTGATAGATGCCGTAGCCGCCGCGGATGACGATTGTCGATGCGGGAATGGGGCGCCACGAAAGTCCTACGCGCGGTTCGAATCCAAGGTAGTCAGGGCGCACGAGAGAAGTTGGGTAGGTTTGGCCGGTTACGGGCCCGACTGGATCTGAAGAGAGTACAGGTGCGACCTGCGTGAATCCTGAGGTCACGTCGAGGTTCACGAGGCGATCTTGCGTTTCAGTCATGGGCGCGCCGTACTCCCAGCGCGCGCCGAAGTTGATGGTGAGGATTGGCAATACGCGCCAATCGTCAGTGGCGTATGCGTCGTAGACTGTCTGGCGGAAATATTTATCAGCGTTGCCAAAGGCAATCGAGGTGGTATCGGGGATGCCGATGAGGAAGTCAGCAAGATCTGATCCGGTTGTTGATCCGGTAAATGTGAAGCTGCCGCGGGGGTCTTGCTGGAACTGATCGTTGTACTGCTGCTTGCGGAGATCGCCGCCCGCCGTGATGTTGTGGTGGCCGTGATAGAGGCCGATCGAGGCTGAGAAACCGTCGGTGCGATTGCGATTGAAGGCGCTTTGCGCGTCGGAGAGCGCTGCGATTCCGCTGGAGAAGTTTAGCGCCGGAGGGCCCCAGTTCGCGGGAGTCTGATCGTTGCCGGCGATCCCGGCTTCTCCGGAAATGTTTGTCTTGTTCTGGAATTCGGGGACCACCTGCGTACGCAGACTGCTGAAGTGATAGCCGGCGTAGAGGAAGAGGTGCTGATTCAAGCGGTGCGACCAGTTGACATTCGCGTTGAACCCGAGCGTGTTTGTGGTGTCGACGAAGCTGAAGAGATTGACATCGTCGGCACGGATGCTCTGGAAGTTGAAGTTGCCATAGAGCTGATCGCGCTTGCCCAACGTTTTATCGAGGCGCGATTGCAGACTGTCCTGGTGACTGGCATTCAGCACGGGAATTTGGAAATTGTACGAAGGGTTACCGGTGATGTTGGGCAGTGGATAAAGCTGCAGCAGGTATGCTGCCTGCGGGCTTACGGGGAAGGTTGTGCCGTCAATGATTCCGGCTCTCTCTTCCGGCGTGGGGACCAGTGCTGAATTGGTTTGTGCCGTGTTGTTGCGCGTCCACTGATAGCCGACAAAGAAGTTTGGTCCGCGTGGGAGCAGATGTGGAATCTTGAGCGGCCCACCCAGCGTGAACCCAAGGGTGATGCGATTGTAAGAAGGCTTTGGAGTTTCAAATCCGGTGAGGGAGTACGGCCGCGCGTTCAGCAGTGCGTTGTCGAAAATGACGCCGAAGCCGCCGTTGTAAAGACTCTTGCTGTTGTAGCGGCGATTGCCGAAGGCCTGATTCAACGAGAACTGAGAAGTAGCGGCGTTGTTGACGCTGCCGTTGACAAGGAATCCGTCGGAGCTTTGCTGATTCGCATCGTCGGGCGG
>NZ_JBARMD010000547.1:0-7548 GCF_049802275.1 Occallatibacter sp.
GCACAGCACGGTCACGCGTCGCGCCCGGGGAAACGCTTCGCGCGCAAACACGTCCGCCGCCGAAGCAGCCGCGCGCATCAGCTCAATCGACGGCACGCCATAGCGCTCCGTCGTTACGCGATCGCAAGCCTGCATCTCCTCCGCACTCAGAACTTTCATCGCAACCATCCTAAACGCCCTGGGTCCATCAACGTCCGTTGCTGCTCTGCGGTCTTGTATCAGGGCGTGAGGTTTTGTATCAGGGCAGGAGGTTTTGTATCAGGGCGTGAGGTTTTGTATCAGGACAGGAGGTTTTGTATCAGAGCACAAGGTTTTGTATCAGGGCATGACTTTCAGTCATGCCGCAAAGCCCCAAAAGAAAGCCGGGCTTCAGCCCCTGCGCAGTGCAACTTCCCATCGGCAGTAGGCTGCCATTTCAAATTCCCTCCCGCCCTGTCATCCCGACGCGCAGCGGAAGGATCTGCCCTGAAAATTCTCATACCTCGATCAAAACTGGGCCCCATCCTTGCGCAGCAAGGGTGGGAAAGCACGATCCCACCCGATTTTCATGGTCTTGGATGGCGCAAAGCGCCATGCATGACTGCCCTGAAAATTCAGCGATCAACTGCGACCCCGGAAACCAAGTTCCCGTAGGGAACGCATGAAAATAGCCCAGGGTGGAGCGCAGCGGAACCTTGGGATAGCAGACAAGAAGATTTCAGTCCCGGAGGGACGTCCGAACCCAGCCGCATTTTCATGGCGCTTGGGTGGCGCCACGCGCCATGCATGACTGCGGTTGCCTTTCGTGACTTCCGCATCGGCACTAATCCATCCCGCCGATCGGTTTTATGTCACGGCAAGACTTCAGTCGCGCCGCAAAGCGACCAAGATGTTCGGGCTCAGGATGTAGTTTCCGAGTCGGAAATAATCACGGGCGCAGTTCCCAAATACGTGGACCGCCCATCGCGTTCCGTCCGATTCCATCTCACAGGCCCAAGTCTCGGGCCGATGAATCTGGGTGGCCCGGATCTCGGTCTCTGAGACCTGGGATTCGGCGCTCGCACGTTCACCATGAACCGTCCCTCAGTTCATCCTGAACATCGTTGCAGATTATTTCACCGGATTGTTCATAATGGAATTAAGCAAGCACTCCTGCCGTACCTCATCCGCCCTCCAGATATAATGGCGCACTGATCACTGCTCTAAGTCGTTTGCTTGGAAATATCTACGGCTAAACTCTTTGTTAAGAGATTTTTGGCGGGCATCCCTGGCTGCAAACCATTGAAAGTAGGATATTTCCTTACAAAGACCGTATAGGGGGTGTGAGCCGCGTAAACACGGACACCACCGCCTGACGCGACTGGCCCAGCGAAAGAGCAGCGCGAGGTAGGCCCGAGGTGTAGATACAAAAAAAACGGCCCCCGTCATTAACGGGGGCCAAGTTGCCTTGGTTCTCTCGTGTTGCGAGAGGTCTATTGGCGGCCAACGGCGGGGTAGCCGTCGGTGCGGATGGGAGCCTCAGGGGGGTGGCTACGCAGCATTACTGCTGCACCGCACCGGTCGAGGACGCCATACCATGGGGGGATGTGGAGCCCTGGGCCGCCAAACTGTTTTGCATCAACTTGATATACACGGTGCTGGGAACCTTCTCCCGGTGCGTCGCAGCAGGCTTCGGCGCTGTCTGATCTGCCGGGGCATTGTTGCTCGCAACTTCGGTGGTCGCTTCCGGCATTGGGGCATTGCCTAAAGCCACAGCGTGCATACGGTAGATGGGAACGTCGTGTTCAGATACGAGGTAGCGCTTAACCGCTTCTGCCTCGCGCTGTGCGCTCGCGATGCCGGCTGACCCCGCAGCAGGCGAACGAGCTTCGATTTCGATGATGTAGCCGGTCTGACCTTGCAGGCTTTTGGCCATGTCATCAAGCTTGGATTTTGAGTCCTGTGACAGTTCAGCGCTGCCACGACGGAAAGGAACTTCGACTTCAGTGATCGGCTTGTAGGTGTCCAGGCCGTTGACCTCTGTATTCACGTTGTCAATGCGACCCGTCGCTGCCATTGCGGTATCGTTCGCTTTCTTTGCCTGGTCGCCGGCTGCCGTCGCGGTCTGATTAGCCGCATCAGCCGAATCCTGTGCCTTCTTGATGCCGGCCTGAGCACGCGCATCCACGTCCTTGATGTCGGAGGCGTTCTTCGCATTCACCTGGTCGAGTTCGGTGAGGCGATCATTGATCGGATCGAGCCTCTTCTTCACCCACTTCTTGCGCGCCATCGGGTTCATGCGTCCCCAGAAACCCTCTTTCGCATCCGGAATCGGCTGCGTGGCCGCTGCCGGAGGAGTTGAGGTTGGTGTCTGCTGCGCGGCTGCCGGAGCACTCTGGGAATTGTCGGGCTGCTGCGTCTGTTGGGCCATCGCGGGGATCGCGATCGCCGAAGCCAAGGCCAGAAGGGCTACCTGGCTGGGAAACAGAACTGTAGCTTTAATTTGATTTTTCATTTTTCTAACCCCTGATATGCGGTTGCCGCAGTTGCTTTGCGGGTGAGGGCATGATCCTCTCGCCCATCCTTATTGCATGGGGCATGCCAAAGGCCCGCTTTCGTCTGGAGAATCAGGTAATGTATTTGATTTCAGAGGTTTATCTACATTCTCCGCAACACCGGGCGGCTCTTCCGGCAGGCAGCAAACAGTAACTGGAAAGTAATTTTTACAACGAGCGGTAACTCTTACCCGGTAAATCGAGCTATATCGCTACTTTGCGTCGATGCGGACGATCCGGATTTCCGGGTAAGCTCCATTCCAATCCGGCGTAACGGTGTCGAAGATCATCCTGAAATCGCGGCTATCCCCGGGCTTCATGGGTGCTGCCGACGCCGGTTCCAGGTCCACATACGGATCGCGCGTCCTGATCCACTTCAGCGCCTGGGTTTCATTCTGCGCGACTTCATTCGCCGCATTCCTGAACAGCACCTGCGCCCATACACCCGGCACCGTCTTGTTTCCGGTGTTGGTGATGCGACCGTCAATATAGGTGACTTTGCCGCCCGCCAGGTTGCTCGACTCGCTCATCACAACATTGGTGATCGGAAGGCTTGCCGCGTAAGGATCCGGAGCCGCTGAAATCGGCGTTACCGTTGCCGCACCTTTGCCCCGCTCCATGGTGAAAATCACAATCGCCGCAACAATCAAAACTGCAGCCGCGGCAATCGCCAGCGGCATCCAATTGCGCTCGCGTGGCTCTACGGGAGGGACGAGCTGAGGTCCGGTGCTCACGAGCGGATTCTACACCTTAGCCTCTTCACACTTCATCTTCAACAGGAGATTCCACACTTGCCGCCTCACCGGCTACGTGGCCCCGCCTGAATACTCTCCTGCGGAGATGCCACGTCCGGGCTTCACGAGGTGGGCAGGCAAAAACTCGTTCCCAAAATGGTCACGCACTGTACCCGCGATTCAATTTCGTGACTCGGGTAACCAAAGTCGTAGCACTTTTAGTTGATTCACAATCCAATCGGGTTGAATCTATACATGTGAGAACGTGCTATGGGACCCGCGACGTTCGATTACGCCGCGCATTGTGGAAAGGCAACACGCATGCATCCCTCCCCCTCGGCAGTTTCAATCCGGCATCACCGCAGAGAAGACCTCGTCTACCAGGTCGTCACAGTCGCTGCGATGGTCACAATGCTGGCCAGCGTCTGGATCTTCTAGCCCTCCGACGCCGCGCCTGATGCCGCGAATATGCGGCCGCTTCTTATGGCAAATTTTGAATGGGCCTGCCGGAGGTGATTGACTCCGCCCGCGCCTTTGCGCCTCGTATCATCGTCGTCAGCCGCCAACCCACCGTAGAGAAGATCACTACCAGAAACACAGGAATCATCAGCGGGGAGATCCGAAATGTGCCGTTTCGTGCAGACTGGATAATCGACCACTGCAGGTACGCAAACAGACAGAGCAGCTCACACTTGATCCAGGCCACCATGAGGGCGGTCTGGTCCTGAATGAAGGGCAGATTGGCCTCCGTCACCGGGACCGGCAGATTATATCGACGGAATCGAATACCCGCGAGAACCGTCATCATCAAGTAGACCCCGGAGGCGACCACGGGCAGAAACCACAAGAGACCGGGAGGCCCCCACGCATTGGGTTGACCTGAAAAATCAAAGTGTGTCGGAATGCGATCCGGCAGCTTTTCAGGGCCGTTCAGCGCCGAATAGGTGATCCAATAAAGGACCGCCAGCATCCCCACTCCGACGATTTCCAGCGTCCTGCGCATGCCAACCCTCGGTCGCCCCGTTTACCGACAACGATACAACAATGGTCACGCCCTTCGTCTGTTCAAGGATTCCATTGACGGTTCGTTGCATATTCAGCCTTTGACCGTCTGCACCAGCAGCCACGCGTTCAGTACCGCGATTACCACCGCCGTGCTCCACGCCAGCATCTTCATCCATTTCGGGTTCACAAACTCGCCCATCTTCGCGCGATCCCCGGTAAAGATCACCAGCGGCACCACCGCGAAACTCAACTGCATAGACAAGATCACCTGGCTCAGGATCAACAGCTTTTCAGTCCCCCGCTCGCCGTTCACGGCCACCACGATGATCGTCGGAATAATCGCCAGCCCGCGCGTTATAAGCCTACGCAGCCAGGGAGACACTCTCAGGTGAATGAATCCCTCCATCACAATCTGCCCCGCCAGAGTTCCTGTGATCGAGGAGTTCTGTCCCGAAGCCAAGAGCGCCACAGCGAACAATGTGCTCGCAAAACCTGCGCCCACGAGCGGACTCAGCAACTTGTACGCGTCCTCAATCGCTGCTACCTCAAAATGTCCGCTCCGATGAAACACCGCAGCCGCCACAATCAGAATCGACGCATTCACAAACAGCGCCAGCGTGAGTGCCAGCGCCGAATCCACATTTGCCATGTGAATCGCTTCGCGCTTGCCCGCGGGTGTCCGCTTGTATCGCCGGCTCTGCACAATCGAGGAATGCAGATAGAGATTGTGCGGCATCACCGTCGCGCCCAGGATCCCAATGGCGATGTAGAGCATCTCGGGATTCGTCACAATCGAAACTGAGGGCACGAACAGGCTATGCAGCGCGGGCCAATAGTCCGGACGAGACAGGAACATCTGCACGCCAAACATGCCTAGAATGGTCCCGATAAGGACAATCACCAGCGCCTCGACGTAGCGGAATCCCCACTTCTGGAGGAGCAGGATCAGAAGGACATCGAGCCCTGTAATCAGCACGCCAAAAAGCAGCGGGATGTGAAACAGCAGTTGCAGCGCGATGGCCGATCCGATCACCTCGGCCAGGTCGCACGCGGCAATCGCAATCTCCGCTCCCACCCACAGCGCAAAACTTGCCCTGCGCCCGTAGTTCTCATGGCAAAGCTGGGCCAGGTCGCGCTCTGTCGCCACCCCCAGTTTCAACGCCAGGCTCTGCAGCAGAATTGCCATCAAGTTCGACAGCATGATCACGAACAGCAGCGTGTACCCGAACCGCGATCCACCCGCAATATCCGTCGCCCAATTTCCCGGGTCCATGTACCCGACCGAAATGAGAAACCCCGGACCTAGAAACCCGAGCAGCCGCCGCCAATATACCGGCGACCGCGAGATGCGCACGCTCGCATGCACCTCGGGTAACGAGGGCTCCGGGAGCCCGATGGAATTGGGGATTTCAGTGGCCATATAAGCGCAAAGGGAAGCAGCGCACAGCACTGCTGCCTTGAGTATGTCATATATTAACTATAGTTAATATAAATTTCTTATTACTAATTACTCAAACGCGTCCACCTTAAGCCAAACTGCTTCCGCGGCCGGCCGGCCGAGAATCGAGCTTCCCGTAGGTAGTTCAATCGAAACGGTTTGGTCGTAGTTCTGACTCACCACGCGCAGGCTCTTGTTCGGCCCTATGCCCATTCGATGCAGAAACAACAGCAGTTGGGAATCTCGTTCCTGCAGGCTCGTCACCCGGTACCGCTCCCCCGCGCGCGCCTCAGAAAGCGGCACCTCTCCGCGCTTCTTCCGCTCCGCTGGCCGCACGGGCAGCACCGAGTTTCCGTGCGGACACGACCCGCCTTCGCCCAGTTTCTCCTTCAATTTCGCCTCGAAGGCCGGCGAAACGGCGTGTTCCAGACGCTCCGCTTCATCGTGGATCTCGTACCACTCCATGCCAAAGACTTCGGTCAGCATCCGTTCGATCAGGTGGTGCCGCAGCGCAGTTCGATAGGCTGTCTCGCGGCCCGTTTCGGTCAGACGCACGATGCCGTCGTCTTTGATCTCGACATAGCCATCCCGCCGGAGCCGTTTCAGGGCCATCGTTACCGCCGGCGCAGAAACTTCCAGCCAGTGCGCGAGCGTCGCCGGAATCACGGCGTGCCCTTCGGCCTCAGCCTCCAGGATGGCTTTCAGATAATTCTCTTTCGAAACTTGAATCGCGTCTTTCATGATCTGAGTCTCTACTGCGAGCTTCTAGCTTAGGGCTGTCGCTGAGCACTCCTTGAGCAAGGAATCATTCTATGCGCTTCGCCAAGCCAAGGGGGAATGAGGATCGCGCTTGCGCCGGAGAACTTTCCAGTTGGCAGATTTGACTGCGTTCGATTGCGATGATCTGAACTATGGCGCGAATTCTGCCGAGGCTGGGTATTGATGCGGCTTGAGATGCCCGGCTCTGAGGCGGTGCAAAGGGACGGAATAAGAGAACGCAGATGAGCGAGATCGTCAAAAGCAACTGCGGATCCCTCCGCTTCGGTCGGGATGACACTTTCGAGGTTACTGGCGTATTGGCATCACCCGAGATTGCCTCGCTCAGGGGCTGAAAAAGCCTGCACGTTTTTGGGGGCTTGCGGCACGACTCAAAGTCATGCCCTGATACAAAACGATGACGGACGTCGTGCCTGATACAAGACTTCCCGGCGTTGGTGAACAGCCAGACAAGAGTCTGCTTCAAACAAAACCAGCTCTCCGAAATCTCGAAGAGCTGGCACAACCACAAACGAGCTAGAGGCTAGAAGCTAGTAGCTAGAAGCTGTCTTCCTCACTTCACGCGCACCTTGGGCTCGACCGATAAGCCGGGTCGCAACGCGTGGTTCGGATCTTCCTTGTCGAGGTTGTCGAAATCGATGCGCACCGGCAGCCGTTGGACCACCTTCACGTAGTTGCCCGTGGCATTCTCCGGCGGAAACAAGGACAGCACCGAACCCGTCGCGCCGCCAATTTGCGTAATGTGTCCGTCGTAGGTCTTGCCGGTCGCATCTACGCTGATCTCGACATGCTGGCCCGCGGACATGTGCTTCAACTGCGTTTCCTTGAAGTTCGCCGTCACCCACAAGTCTTCCAGCGAAACCAGCGTCAGCAGATTCTGTCCCGTCGATACGTTCTGGTTGATCTCCACGCTCTTGCGTGTGACGATACCGGCCACCGGCGCCACAATCTTCGTGTAGCTCAGATTGAGATTCGCCTGGTCAAGCTGCGCCTGCGCCTGTGCTACCTGCGCCTGGGCCTGCTTGGCGCGCGCTGACTGTGCCGCAACCTGCTGCGGCCCGGTCTGCGCGTACTTGTACTG
>NZ_JBARMD010000548.1:0-5255 GCF_049802275.1 Occallatibacter sp.
GCTTTAGCCCCTGAGGGTGCCTTGCAAGACGCAGCCGGCATTTATGCAACCAATTCTAGTTCTAAACGGGTCGGCGTGCCCTTCTCCGGCTTCTACAGCATGAGAGATCCAGGCAAAGGCGCTTGATTTCACCAATCGACCCGATGCTATACTTCAGCCTCCTCTTGGGGGTCTTTATGGCGCGGCGGTCATTTCTTCGTCAGCTGGTAGCGTTGCCCGTTGTCGGAGTGGCGTCTTCGCTGGCTCAAGGAACTTCACATAAATCTCTCAATATCATGATGAAAAGTGCGTGGGGATCTGATGATCCAACCAAGGCAGCGTTTCCTTTTCTTCATGGCCTCGCACTTTCTGAAGCGGGACATTCGGTGCAGATTTTCTTGCTTGGCGAAGCTGTTTCGCTTATGCGGAAATCGGTTGCCGCCGCAGTCGTGCCGGTTGGTTGGCCACCTTTAGAGCAGACCCTCACGAAAGTTGTTGAAAGACACGTTCAGATTTATGCCTGCGGTGCCTGCAGCCGCGCACGGGCCGTCTTGCAAGCAGATCTGGATCAGTGGGGGGCGAAGTTCGGCAATCCAGCGATCTTTGTTTCGCTAGTGGAATGGTCCGATCGCGTGATCACAGAATAACCCTGCAGTTCACCTGAATCGGAATCCGACTAGACCGGGTGACATCCGCTTTAAATCAACGGCAAATTGTCAGAGCACAAACTGGCTCACTCAAGGGGTTCACCTCACATGGTGTCAAGAGCCCTGTCTCGAAATAGTCCTGCAACTCCTTCCAGATCAGTGTTTACGCACTTTCAATCTTTGCAGGTATTTTGCTTCGTTGGGCGCACAATCAATCTGATGAGCACAATACTGCGCTACGTCGTTCGCGGCTGCCTGGCCTCGATCCAAAGCCAGACTTCGAAGAAATTGTCCCTTTGCTCCCGGGCGCACCTACTGCCTGAATTCCCGCCTCTAAGTCCTTTCCTGAGAGGGTTCTGCAGCTAAGTCCAACAGCCAGAGAAACTTGGAACGATTGTTCCTATGTAAGCCCATGAAAATGGGGAACTTGCCTACAGAGTATGGGTGGGGGGGTATCTCGCGGCCAAAGGTACGCGAGAAAGTTACAAAAGGTCTTATCTTGCTGTTGCATACGAAACCCCAGGCATCTAAGATGCGTCAATTGAACGAAAATGCCGCATACCCTCTCCATTTCGTCACCACCCCCGCCCCCCACCGCACCACGTCTGCGCGTCGGAAAACTGTGCGTGGCCATTCAGGGCAGATCGCCAGCCGAATTGTTCGACCGGGCCGAGTCGGCTGTTAGACATTTCAAATTCCTCGAGCTGAGACTCGATTCCCTCTCCAAGCCCGCCAACGCCTTCTCTTACCTGAAACAGTTTTTGGGCGAACACAAGGATGTCACCGTCATCGCCACCTGCCGTCGCAAGTCGCACGGCGGAGGATTCGACGGTCCACTAGCCTCCGAGCTAGAAATCCTCACCAAGGCGGCACAGACCGGATGCCAGATCATTGATTTGGAAGTTGAATCCGCCGAAGAAGCCAAAGCAGCCCAGCTCACCAAACTGCGCGCAGCCGGCGCGGCCTTGCTCATTAGCTCTCACGACTTTAGCCGCACCAAGGGCCTCGAACAGGCGGCTGACCGGATTGAAGTTTTCAAGCCGGACTTCGTGAAAGTCGTCTCGACGGCCCGAACTTTGGCCGACAATCTCGCGGTACTGCGGCTGATCGAGGATCGCTCGCTGGCCTCGCACATCGTGGGCATCGCCATGGGCGAAGAAGGCCTTGTGAGCCGCATCCTGGGACCAAGGGCGGGCGCAGCGTTCACCTTCGCCTCATCTTGCGACGGTGCGGAGACCGCGCCGGGGCAGGTAAGTGCAGAGGCACTGCGCGATGTGTACCGGTTGGAAAACCTTGACCAGGCGACCCGTATCTTTGGCGTAGCCGGAAATCCCATCAGCCAATCGCTTTCGCCGCTGCTGCAAAATGCCGCCTTTCGCCGGGAAATCGTTAATGCCGTGCTGATTCCGCTGAAAACCAAGTCCGTGCAGGACCTGCTGACCCTGGCGCTGGAACTTCCGCTGGCTGGGTGCGCCGTCACCATGCCCCTCAAGACCGAAGTCCTGCCACATCTTGCCAACATGGATCCGCTCACCGCGCGCATCGGCGCCTGCAACACGCTTCGAATGGGAGCCGACGGAAAGCTCTACGGCTTCAACACGGATGTCGCCGGAGTAGTCCGCCCCCTGCAGCGCCGCCTGAAGCTCAGTGGTGCGCGCGTCGTTGTGCTCGGAGCCGGAGGCGCAGCAAGAGCGGCTGTCTTTGGCCTTGTGGAGCAGGGCGCGGAGGTGCTGGTGGTCAATCGAACCCACGAGCATGCTGTGACTTTGGCGCGCCAGGCAAAAGCCAAATCCCTGAAGCGTGAGTTGCTGGCCAAGCAACGCTTTGACGTCATGATCAACGCCACCCCCTGCGGTATGGCGGGGTCCAAGCAGGCACTCCCCATCGCAGAAAATGAGTTGAATGCGAGTCTCGTTTTCGACATGGTGTACAGTCCGCTCGAAACACCCCTTCTCAAGCTGGCCAAGTCGCGCGGCATCCCGGTAATCAGCGGGTTGGAGATGTTCGTGCAACAGGGTGCGCGTCAGTTTGAGATCTGGACCGGCAAACCGGCTCCCGAATCGGAGATGATGCGCGTTGTCGAACATGAATTGCACAAGCGCGGCTGAAACAGGACATAAGTCTCATCCCGCAAGGAATTTGCCCCGTCGCTAAAAATCCGACCTGTAAAGCACCTTTGTCTCAGTCCAGACCGTCAATAGCTTTAGCGCTGCTTTCCCCGATCCATTTGCATAAGAATCAGCTGCCTGTTTAGGTTGAGAGTGACTCATGAGTGCTTCCGCTGAGACTGGCCGCTGTTTCATGCGCGATTGGATTGTGCGTTCGCGGCATCGCGTGAGCATTGAAATTCCTCTCGCGCGCTTCTTTCTCTTCGGCCTTGCGACGTTCCTGACCGGCTGCGGATACTTCATCAACCCGAACGCAGTCATTCCCAGCGGGCCTGGCACTCCCTCGCAGAGCGGGTCGGTGACCATTTCACCGACGTATGTCGCGCTCTCACCTGGACAGAAGTTCCAGTTCACCGCAACCGCCGCGCAGGGCGGCCAGATCGAGTGGTTGGTAAATGGCGTCGTTGGCGGAGTTCCAGCATCCGGCCAGGTAGACACCGCCGGCAATTACACTGCTCCCGCCGTTGTCACCCAGAACGAGAACATCTCGGTTACCGCCGCGCTGGCTTCTTCACCGCAGCAGAACTATGCGACAGCCATAGCCGCCATTGTTCCCGGCGCCCGGGTCTCGTGTCCCGACGCCACGGGAAGCCCCCTGGTGGCGGCGTATTCGATAAGTCTTCCTTCGTCTGGCAAGGTGATGGTCGAATTTGGAAAGACCACGGATTATGGCTTGAACACGTGGGAGGTTCCAAGCGACGCGAAAGGCGGCCCGGTGAAAGTCCTGGTTGCCGGAATGATGGGCAAGACGCTTTACCACATGCGCGCGCGGGTCACACTTGACAATGGCGCCACGTATACCGATGCTGACCATACCTGCACCACGGGAACCCCGCCGCCAACACCGACGGTGCAGATTTTTTCTCCGAACGGCGGGACCCCTCAACCGGGAATTGAGATCTGGAACACGGTTATCCCATCAAACGTGATCCAGGCGTATGCCACGGATCTGCAGGGCAATATCATCTGGTCGTATCTCTACCAGGGCTCGACGGTCGATTTGATACAGGGCATTCAGCTTTTGCCGAACGGCGACATGCTGATGCTGATTTCGTACCTTTCCTCGACCACGGTTAACGGAACCCTGGGGCTGGTGAATGACGTTCGCGAAGTCGATCTGGCCGGCAACATGGTCCGCGAGATCACCATGGACACGCTGAATCAGAGGCTGGCCGCATCGAGTTTGAAGGACGCCGACGGGAATGCATATAAGTTCAAGAGCTTTCATCACGGCGTGATTGCATTGCCCAATGGCCACTGGGTGATGCTGGCTGCTTACAACAAAAGCTACTCCAATCTTCCGGGGTATCCCGGAACCACCTCGGTGATTGGCGATGCGATTATCGATGTGGACGCGAGCGGCAATCCCGACTGGGTCTGGAACACCTTCGACCACCTCGACATCAACCGCCATCCCATGAACTTTCCCGACTGGACGCACTCGAACGACATGATCTATTCGATCGACGACCACAACCTGCTTCTCTCGATTCGTCACCAGAACTGGATCATCAAGATCAATTTCCTGGATGGCACGGGTTCAGGCAATGTGATGTGGAGATTGGGGGAGGGCGGCGATTTCAAACTTGTGGGTGGTACTGACCCCACTGACTGGTTCTATGCGCAGCACGGCCTGAGCTTCTTTTCGCCGAATACCACCGGCGTGTTTCGGCTGGGCTTGATGGATAACGGCAATGATCGGATGTTTCCGAGCGGGTCGGTGTTGTGCCAGCCGCTCAAGCCGCCCATTCCAACCTGCTATTCCACGATTCCCATCCTCGAGCTGAACGAAGGGGCCATGACCGCTACTCTGGTGACGCACTATGAGCCCCCTCCAAGCTACTTCTCTTTCTTCGGCGGCAACGCGGAGCTTCTGCCGAACGGAGACATCCATGCAAACTTCAGTGCCGCGGTGACCGGTGCGATCGTACAGGAGTTGAATCCCCAGGCGACACAGGTGATCTGGCAGGGCACAACCCCGAATGCCTACCAGTTCCACGCATATCGGTGGCCAAGCCTATATCCGGGTGTGCAGTGGTAAGTTGAAGGGACGTTTTTGTTTATCGCCTGAACACCAGACCGACCGCAAAACGATTTGCTGAAATCGACATTACATTTGGATGACACTTCCGGGCTCTTGTGAATCTAACAATGTCTACAGCCGGATATTTTTCGCCCCGAGGTTTACCGTGACAACTGCCTACATCAATCGGATTGCGACATCGGTTCCACCGCACGATGTGCACCGTTCATTCATCGCCTTTGCCGAAGGTATGTTGCCGGAAGGCACCACGCGATCGCTGTTCAAGCGCATGGTGCGCATGTCTGCAATTGAGCACCGCTACTCTTTTCTGCAGCCGATCGCGAGCGAGAACGGAATTTGGAGGGATGCTGAAGACCTGTATGCCACCGGGCGCTTTCCGGGGACCGCCCGGCGCATGGAGACATTCGAGAAGTTCGC
>NZ_JBARMD010000549.1:0-7851 GCF_049802275.1 Occallatibacter sp.
GACCAGGATCGCTTCATTGGCCCAGTGAATGTCATTCAGATTCAGCCCTGTCAATTCGGCATTGCGGATTCCGCATCCGTACAGCAGTTCCAGAATCGCCCTGTCGCGGCACGGCCAGCTCGCTGCATCGTCATCCACGCTGTCCACCACGCGATTCATCTGCTCAATCGATGGCACACGCGGCAAGTGCTTCGGCAATCGCGGCGTCGCCACCAGTGAGGCCACGTTCTGCTCGACACGACCGGTTCGCGCCAGCCATTTGAACCAGCTTCGAATCGCCGCGAGCGCCCGCGCCGTCGAAGCCTTCGATAATCCGCGCTCCAGCAATGTCCCAAGATATGCGCGAATGTGAAGGTGCTCGATCTGATCCACCGAGCCAATCGCGGCGTGTCGTTCCGCCATGTACAACGCAAAATCAAACAACTCCCGCCGATACGCCCGCAGCGTGTGCTGCGAAGATCCGCGCTCGTTCGCAAGCATGCGCAGGTACTCATCCGCCAGCCCGGCCAGCGGAGGCAGAGGAGTGTGCACCGGCAATTCCTGCTCAGGTTCGGCGATCATCATTCCTGCTCCCGGTCGCGACCCGTGCCATCCCCCTGCGGTTCAACGACGCGTTTCTTCGCCTTGCCGCCATGAATAATCCCGAATCGCCCACTTCGCGTTTCGGCCGGAGTTGCGTCTTCCTGCGGTTTCACCTTCGCCCGTGGATGATGCTCGCGATGCACCGCTTTCAACCTGCCCAGCGCCAGGTGCGTATACACCTGCGTGGTCGAAATGTCAGCGTGGCCCAGCAACGTTTGCACGCTGCGCAAATCTGCGCCGTGTTCCACCATGTGCGTCGCGCAGCTATGTCTCAGCTTGTGCGGACTCGCGTCCTTGTTACTCATTTTCACCAGATGCCAGACCCATTGCCGCGTCAGCGGCATTCCGCGCAGTGACAGAAATAACCGGGTCGCGTCCTGCCGGGGCGGGCTCGCCTTCCGCTTCGAACTGATCCGCGCAAGATGTGGTCTTCCCTGCCGAAGGTACGTCTCCAATGTCTCCACTGCCTTGCGCCCGAGGGGGACAATCCGTTCCTTGTCGCCTTTTCCCCGCACCATCACGCGACCGGCGTCCAATGCCAGGTCGCTTGTACCCAATCCTGTAATCTCCGAGACCCGCAGTCCGCCCGCATAGAGCAATTCCAGAATCGCGCGATCGCGCAACGCCGTTGCCTGCGCCTGGGGATGCTCCGCTATCATCGCCGCGCGCTCGAGCATCTCCGCCACTTCCGGCTCTGCGAGCGATTTCGGAAGCACTTTCCACGCCTTGGGCGACTCAATATTCAAGGTTGGATCGTGATGGGTTCGCCGATCCAGCAACAGCCACTTGTAGAATCCCCGCAGACAGCTCAACTTCCGCGCGGCGCTCCGCGAGTCAATCGAATGGGTGCGTAGATGCTCAAGGAACGCCGACACATCCTGCTGCGCTGCCGTTACCAGCACGCCCTGCCGGCCTTCAAGAAACTCGGCGAACGTCTTCAAGTCTCCGTCGTAGGCCTCGCAGGTCAGTGGACGTAATCCTTTTTCCACCCGAAGATACGCCTGGTAATCCTTCAAGAGCCCGAGGTTGTTTTCTACGCCCACAGGTTCGATTATCCGCGTGGAAAGAGGTAACTTGAGTTTTCTAGCGGAGTTACCGAACCTCGTTCATCAACGACTCAAATTCGTTAACGCATTTTTCTGTTTGCGCAGCACCCGTCACTGCCGAAGGGCGGCCTGAATTGCGCGCTCTATATCCTCGAGATCGGAATCGCCATTGAACTTCGAGATGATCTTTCCCTGGCGATCGATCAAATAAGTCACCGGCAATCCTAAAAGGCCGCCGTACTCCTCGCCAAGCCGCGCGTCGCCCATCACAACCGGAAAATCAAGCTGCAACCTGCGAACGGTTTTGCGCACCGGCGCAACGGTGTCATCCATCGAAACGGCGAGCACGCTGAAACCCTTCGCGCCATATTTCTTCTGCCACGAGGCAAACTTCGGCAGCTCCACCTGGCAACCGGCACACCACGTCGCCCAGAAATCCAGCAGCACCACCTTGCCGCGATACTTCACCAGGGCAACGCTCTGGCCAGACAGATCATTGCGTACAAATAGCGGCGCTGGTTTTTGCACGAGGTCCGGCGGAGTCTGCGCGCACAAGCTGGCTACGCAAATCAGAAGCGCACATATTGTGATGCGAAGAAAGCGCATTTTAAAGTTCGCGACGCGCACCAACCGCTACTCGCCCTTCTCTACCGGATAGCCTTTTGACACCCAGTCGTCACCGAAGTTGTTGGCGAGGTAGAGAGCTTTCACCTTCGTGAATCCCAGATCATGCAGTTCCTTGTACGCTGGTCCCAGATTTGGGCAGTGGTTCCATGGGCAGCAGCCGCAATAGATGACGATCAGTTGTTTTTTGGATAACGGCGCCGACAACTTCTTCAGCAGCACGATCCCATTTGCCTGTGAGCCGGGCCCCGCAAATCCGGAATTCGGAATGTGCGCCTGCTGGAACATCACGAAAGAGCCAACCTGAAATACCGCGGGCCGCTCCTGTCCGGCTGCCTTCAGCATCCGCACCAGTTCCGCCGGTTGCATCAGATCCGCTTGCGGAATCGTAGTCGCGCTCAGCGCGGCTGGATTCGAATACTGCCCCCATGCTCCTGGCACCGTTGCAAAGGCGATAACCGCAAGAAACACAACAATCTTCAATGAAAAAATAAGGCGCATCGATAACTCCTTGGATAACTTCATTCTACCGCCGCGTGCATTTACAGGGTGTGATCAACGAAAATAGGGTTGGGTCACTTTCAATAAAGGAACAAATTCTCTTGTCATCCATGCAACTCGAAATCACTCCCTGGACTGCTCAACAACTCGAACATCTCGTCTCCGATGCTGCGCCCAAAGTCGCGGTATTCGATTGCGACGGAACCCTTTGGAGCGGCGACTCCGGTCACGGATTCATGGTCTGGTCGCTCGAACAAGGGCTCGTTTCCCGCTCGACCTCAGATTGGATGGACACGAGCTATCGCGGTTACCTGGCCGGTACCGTCGACGAAGCCCGGATTTGCGGCGAGATGGTGCAGATCTACTCCGGCCTGCGTGAGCAGGAACTGCGCTCCGCGGCTGCCCGTTTCTTCGACGAACATGTGCGCCCCCATATCTTCGAGGAAATCGTCGCGCTCGTCGCCACGCTGCGCAAAGCCAACGTCGAGCTGTGGGCTGTCAGTTCCACCAACAAATGGGTCGTCTCGGAAGGCGTGCGCAGCTTCGGCATACCTGAAGAGCACGTCCTCGCCGCCGAAGTCAAAGTCGTCGACGGCATCATTACCAGCGACCTGGTCGATGTACCCACTGGCCCGGCAAAGGCTGCCGCACTGCGGCGCGTCGGCTTGCCGCATCCCGACGCGGTCTTTGGCAACTCGCTCCACGACCTGGCCATGCTCGAGATCGCCGCCCATCCCTTCCCCGTCAACCCTTCGCCGGCACTACTGGGGGAATGCGCAAAACGCGGCTGGGGCTACTTCCGCCCCCGCGAAGCCGCCGAATCTTCGGCCGCTATCGCTGGCGAATAGGCTTTCTCCGACAGAAACCGTTGTAAGTGCAAGCAAAAAAACCTACCTGCACAATTTCAGAAGATGAAATGTCGAGGTATGTTCATCACACCGGTATTTGTCGCAGGCATTTACACTAGAGACGTGGAAGAGCCGCAGCCCATCTCCAATTCGCGACCAACGGGTCCCGCACTCCGCTTTGTAGTAGCAGGTTTGCTGGTTCGCGATGGACTGGTGCTGATCTGCCAGCGACGGCCCGACCAGCCAATGGCGCTGCAATGGGAGTTTCCCGGCGGCAAAATCGAGCAGGGAGAGAGTCCTGAACAAGCCCTCGCTCGGGAACTCCAGGAAGAACTTGGCATCGACGCAAAGATCGGATCGCGCGTTACCCACATCCGTCATAACTATCGCCATGGCGGCGCCGTCGACCTGCAGTTCTTCTCCGTCCCCTCCTTCAATGGCGAATTGGAGAACAAAATCTTCCACCAGTTCAAGTGGGTCCGGCTCGAAGAACTTCCTGACTACGAGTTCCTGGCCGCCGACCGCGGACTAATCCGCGACCTCGCCGCCGGCAAACTTCTCTAGTCGCCGCTAAGCAGCCCCGGTTCCCTACTGCTTGAGCAGCCCCAGGTCAATCATGCTCTGCGCGGTCGCCACCACGCTGTCCTCGCGCGAACGTGGCTTCCATCCCAGAACGCGCAGTGCCTTTTCGCTGGTTGCATTCTTCCACTTGCCCAGTTCCGGAATAATCTGCTTCACCGCAGGATCGCGCAACGCCGCGAGCTTTACCATCCAGTTCGGCAATTGCCGCGTCGGCACACGTTTCGCAGCTTCACCCAGCCGCGCCTTCAGCGTCTTCGCAATCTCGACGATCCACATGAAGTCACCTGCAACGGCGAGAAAGCGCTCACCCTTCGCCGCGGGATCTGTCATTGCCCGCAGATGTAAGTCCGCGACATCGCGCACATCTACCACCCCAAAACACATCCGGGGCAAGCCCGGCACGGCTCCATCCATCATTCGCTGAACGAACAAGACTGACGTTGCATAATCCGGCCCCAGCACCGGCCCGAACACGCCCACCGGATTAACCACTGCCAACTCCAACCCCGCGCCCTCACGATCGATAAAGTCCCATGCCGCGCGTTCCGCCAGAGTTTTCGACTTCGTATACGGCATCACATCCGCGCCGTCCGGATTCGTCCAATCCTTCTCAGTGAAAGCCCTCTCCTGCTGAGGGTGCCCATACCCCACTGCCGCAAACGACGACGTCTGCACAACGCGCTTCGCGCCCGCATCCCTGGCCGCGCGCAGTACCCGCAGCGCACCCTCCCGCGCCGGCACAATCAGCTCATTCTCATCCTTCGGCACGGTCGATGGAAACGGTGAAGCGATGTGCAGCACATATTCACAGCCCGCAACCGCCGCCGGCCACCCCGCATCGCTCATCAGATCCGCGGCAACGAATTGCAGCCGATCTCCGGGCTCTGATCCGGCGTGCTTCAACATTGCGCGCACATTGCCCTCGCGCGAAAGGCTTCGCACCGTCGTTCGCACCTGGTGCCCCGCGCCCAGCAATTGCAAAATCGTATGGCTCGCAATAAATCCCGACCCGCCTGTCACCAGCACTGTACTCATCTCATGCTCCTTGCCATTTGATGCCGGAGAGCTAAAGGCTAAAAGCTACAAGCTAATAGCTGCCCTTCAATGCCCCGGAATCATTCCCCAGAGCATCACTCCCGTCATGCCAATCACGATGATGCTCGTGCCCCATGCAACTGCGTTCCACAGGTGCGAGTTCTTGTGCTTGCCCATCAGATCCTGCCGATTGATCAGCATGAGCATCAGGATGATCACCACGGGCAGCAGCACCCCGTTCAACACCTGCGACAGTATCGCAAAGTTGATCAGCTGCGCATCCGGCAAGATCAGAACAGAAATCGCGCCACCTGCGATCAGCAGTGTGTACAGCCAGTAGAACGTCGGCGCCTCTTTGAAGCTCTTGTCCACGCCGGACTCGAAACCAAGGCCTTCGCACACCGTGTACGCCGTTGATAATGGCAGAATCGAAGCCGCAAACAGCGACGCGTTGAACAACCCAAACGCGAAGAGGATAAACGCATAGTCGCCCGCCAGCGGCCGCATCGCTTCCGCCGCGTCTGCTGCTACTGCGATCGCTCCCATGCCATGCACAAACAGCGTGGCCGCGCACGCCACAATGATGAACCAGGCCACGATATCTGTGAAGAAGCTGCCCACAATCACGTCAAGCCGCGAGGCCGCGTAATCCTTTACGCGAATCCCCTTTTCCACGATCGAAGACTGCAGATAAAACTGCATCCACGGAGCAATGGTTGTCCCCACGATGCCGATCGCCATGTAGATATAAGCCTTGTCGTGCCACACCGATCTTTCCGGCAACTGAATGGTTGCATGTAGGGCCTGGCTCCAGCTCGGCTGCGACAGCACCCCCGCGAAAATGTAGGCAATGTAGACCACCGAGGCGACGAGGAAAATCTTCTCTGTGCTCTTGTAGTTGCCCTTTACCACCATGAACCACACCAGTACCGCGCAAAAGGGCACCGAAATAAATTTCGTCACGTGAAACAGGTGCAGTGATCCAGCGATCCCGATGAACTCCGTAACCACGTTTGTGTAGTTGACGAAGATGAGCAGCAACATCAGCACAAACGTCAGGCGCAACCCAAACTCTTCGCGGATCAGGTCGCTCAGGCCTTTGCCCGTCACCACGCCCATGCGGGCGCACATCTCCTGCACCACGATCAGCGCAATGGTAATGGGAATGATGGTCCACAGCAGGCTATAGCCGTACTGGGCGCCTGCCTGGGAGTAGGTGAGGATGCCGCCCGAGTCGTTATCAACGTTGGCTGTAATAAATCCGGGGCCGAGAACGGCCAAAAACAGCAGTATCCGGATTCGCCAGCGCTTCCACATGGCCTCGGGTTCCTATGGTGGGGTCATTTTTTTCTGCCTTCACGACCATAACAGGCACAGCGCCGATTGGCGAGTGACCAGCAGGTTTCCATATATAGGTGCCCCATCCAAGCGACGTATTTGTCGCTTGGGTGGGTTTGAAAAATGGTCGATTTAGAGAAATGCGTTGCAGCTATCTGCGTACTTTGGTACATTGGTACACATGGCCCAGGAAAAGCAAGACCATCCTCTCGTCGAAGTCGAGCGCGTACAGACCGGCGTC
Source organism: Occallatibacter sp. (assembly GCF_049802275.1). Taxonomy (NCBI): domain Bacteria; kingdom Pseudomonadati; phylum Acidobacteriota; class Terriglobia; order Terriglobales; family Acidobacteriaceae; genus Occallatibacter; species Occallatibacter sp. Next base: position 6,798 of record NZ_JBARMD010000549.1, read on the forward strand.
CGCCTCGAAAAACGCATGCTCAAAGTACTCAAAGCCATCGCCGAGCAAAAGGACATGACACTCGGCGATCTGCTCGAGGGCATCGTCCTCCACGCTTTCGAAGGCAAAGCGCCGTTCTCGCCGCAAACCCTCAAGGAGATTGAGCAGTTCAAATCTCTCTACGGCATGGCGCTCAAAGCCTCCGACAGCCACCACCTCAAGGAGCGCAAACGATGAAATCCGCAATCGCCGGCACCGCTGCAGTCATCGCTGGCGCAGCCGCAATCGCCGCTTCAGCACTCGGCCAATCCGCCGCGCCGTCGACGCAACTCCTTCGCACACAAACGGCCTTCGACATCGTCGTTCACCTTCCCTCCGCCGAAACTGCGCCGCTCTTCGGCCCTGAAGGCGAACGTCCCTGGGCCGGCAAGCACTGGGACCCGCAATTCCTCTACCCGCAACCCGCGCACGACGAGCAGGGTGCTGTCTTCACGGTTCATCACGGTCCTGTCACCGCCGTGTGGGTCAACACACTCTTCGATCTCAAAGCTCGCCACTTTCAGTACGTCTACTTCATTCCCGACATCATGGTCACAACCATCGACGTCCGATTTACGCCCACCAACCCGACCACCACCCAGGTTCACGTTACCTACACCCGCACAGCACTCATACCCGATGGCAACGACCACGTCACCGCTTTCACCAATACCGATAAGACCGCGGCGAAAGACTGGCAGCAATCCATCAACACCTACCTTGCTTCACGTAAGCCGTAGACCTTCTTCCATCAAAACGACGTGTCATCCCGAGCGACCAACGGGAGTCGAGGGACCTGCAGTTGCTTTTGTCCTTGCGGCCGAATCCAGCCCCCACCCTGCTATATTGGAGAGTCTTTGCCGAGCACTGAATCTCTGGACGCGTCCTCTGCGATCCTGCAATTAAGGAGCAGCGCAATGCACAACGAGAACCCTTCCGACACACCGGACATCACCGAATCAACCGCCGCTCCCACTCGCCGCAAAATGCTCGGCACCCTCGCCGCCGCCGGCGCTCTTTTCGGACTCGATGCCAC
>NZ_JBARMD010000550.1:0-1607 GCF_049802275.1 Occallatibacter sp.
GGGGAACTGGAACGGGACCTTCTCTCGATTGTCTGGCGGCTGGGAACAGTTACGGCTGAGCAAGCGCGCGAAGAGCTAAACCGGCCTTTGAAGGACTCGACAATACGCACCGTGCTGCGGCGCCTCGAAGAAAAGGGTTACCTGGCGCACAGTGTGGAAGACCGGACCTTTCTTTATCGTCCTGCGGAATCGCGGCAGCGCGTCGCGGGTCGGGCGGCGAAGCGCATCGTCGACTGGTTCTGTGAAGGATCGGTGGAAGAGTTGCTGGTGGGAATGGTGGATTCGAAAGTTCTGGATCAGGCCGAACTGCAGCGTCTCGCCACGCGTATCTTCGAAGCGCAGAAGCGGGCCGGCGGCCAAATCACTCCTGTCGAAATGAAAAAGGAGGCCAAGCAATGATCTCCTCGATTCTGGTTGAAGCGGCGCTTCGCTCTGCAGTTCTGGCGCTGGCCGTTTGGATTGGTTTGCGAATCTTTGCCGTGCGCAACGTGCTGGCGCAAAAATGCGCGTGGGGACTGGTGCTGGCTGGGGCGCTTTTGATGCCGATGGTGCTTCCGATGGCATCGCACTGGAATGTTTTGCCAGCCAATGTGAGAGTCGTACTTCCGGCCGATCCGCAGACGCTGCTTGAGGAATTGCAGGCGAGGATTCAAGCCAAGACGTCGCCCGAGCAGCCGGTAGCGGCGGATGCGGCCGCGGGCGCTGGCACGCTGCAGGTTGACCAGCAGTCGGGGCTATCGGTCCGCGAACCATCCGGAAGCCGCGTACCTACGTCAACACTGCCTGAATCCTCCGACGCGAATTTGGTCGAGGATATGCAGCCTCGGCCGACGGCGCAGACTGAATCTACGACGCCTCGCGCAATCGCTCCGGCGCGTGCAGCCACGCCACCGCGTGCAGCGTTCTCGCTATCGAAGATCATTCTTGTGCTTTATCTCTCCGTCGCAGGCGTATTCCTTATTCGACTCGCCTACGGATTGATTATGGCGCTTCGACTGTATTCGGGAGCGAAGCCGATCTCCGCCGATTTGGTGATAGCTCAAACCACTTGTGTCGACATTCGTTGCAGCACAGGAGTTTCGTCTCCCGTTACTATTTGCTCGGCGATCATTTTGCCGCCGGATTATGCCACCTGGGATAGCGAGAAGCTGCGCGTGGTACTGGCACATGAGCGTTCGCACATCCGGCAGAGAGACTTTTATCTGCAGCTGCTTGCGGGGATCTACGCTGTCGCGTTCTGGCCGAGCCCGCTGGGTTGGTGGCTCAAGCGCAAACTTTCAGATCTGGCTGAGGCAATCAGCGATCGCGCGGGACTGGAAGAGGCTTCGGATCGCACTTCGTACGCGCAGATTTTACTTGAATTCGCGGCATCGCCGCGCCCAACTCTTGTAGGGGTCGCAATGGCCAACAGTGGATCTCTCTCGCGCCGCATCGAGCGGCTTTTGAACGACGTTTCTTTCCGGCAGGCGTTTGCGGGTACACGACGCGCCCTGGTTGCCGTGCTGGTGGTGCCGGTTGCGTTGTTTGCAGTTACAACGCTGGTGCGCGTGCAGGCCGCGGGGCAACAGGCGCCAAGCGAAGTTCCCGCTCCGCCCTGTCTCTTATAC
>NZ_JBARMD010000551.1:0-13586 GCF_049802275.1 Occallatibacter sp.
ATTGCCATTGGCCTCAGCAAGGCACGCCGCGCGGGTATCCCACTCAAACCGCCGGCGCGGGGCAAAGTAAGCGAAGAAAGCCGCCACAAGGCAGAGCAGGACGCCAAGAAGGGGCGCACCGAGCCGAAGACCAGCCCGGAAGGCTCGACGGCACGCGGCCGCTCGCGCCTGAAGACAATGCGGCATGAGCCCAAGAACACAACTTCGCATCGGGCACTTTCGGAACATGCCGAGAAGGCAGCTCGCAAACGGCGAAAGACCGGCTGATTCATTGAGGGGGCATCTCCAGCGTCCCAACAGATCGGCCGCGTTGCCTTCGCTCCGAGTCGTAATTGATAGAGCCGCGTCAATCAGTTTGCTTCCGCAGCCCTGAGCGCGTATCTTTCGAAGGATAGTCAAGTTGGAGCCCTGATGCGCCCCTCTGATTCCCCGGATCAGGACGCAGCGGCTGCGGCTGAGGTCAAACGGGCCGAGTTCGCTCATTTCGCGCTGGAGAACCTGTTCGAGATTTCTCCTGACGCCATTTTTATCACGGATGCCGAAGGCATCATTCGTGTCGCGAACCCGCGTTCAGCAGAATTATTTGGTCACACCCAGGCCGAGTTGATCGGCCAGCCCATCGACAATCTCGTTCCGAAGCGCTTCCGTATGCGCCATCCTGCGCATCGTGAAAACTACCATGCCCATCCCCGTGCCCGCCAAATGGGTGCGGCCATGAATCTCTTCGGTCTGCGCAGAGACGGCACGGAGTTTCCAGTCGACATCATGCTGAAACCGCTGGAGACGCCGGCAGGCACAGCCGTGCTCAGCATCGCTCGCGATGTGACGGAGCAGCATGAGGCCCAGGAACTTGCCCGGTACAAAGACCTGCAACTGCGCTCACTGCTCGACGGGGTGCGCGATTACGCCATTTATCTTCTCGACAAAGAAGGCCACGTCACAACCTGGAATCCCGGCGCGGAGCGCACAAAACAATACAAAGCCGATGAGATTATTGGTAAGCATTTTTCGCGCTTCTTCACCCAGGAAGACATTGACAGCGGCCGTCCCGCAGAGTTGCTGAAGCGAGCGGCCGAGCGGGGACGAGTTGAGAACGAAGGCTGGCGAGTACGCAAAGACGGCTCGCGTTTTTGGGCGAACATAGTCCTAACCGCAATTCGTGACACGAGCGGAGAAGTCACCGGTTTTGCCAAGGTCACACGCGACTTCACCGATCGCAAGCGTGCTGAAGAGGCAGTCATGCTTCAGCTCAGCCAGGCGTTGCTGGCGAATATGGACGTCCGCAAGCTCCTGTTGGCGATTTCGGCGAGCCTGCAGGAGGTGGTGCCGCTGGATTGCGCCACCCTTGGGCTGGTTGAAGAAGGCTCCGATTCGGTCATGGTGCAATTTCTGGATGTCAGTGACAAACAACCTGTAAGCTCAGACATTCGGCTGCCCCTCTATGGTTCTCCTGCAGGACAGGCCATCCGGACCCGGGAACCGGTTTGCCTCGGGCGGATTCAGGATGGTGGTTTCAACGAGGAGGGGACTCATCATCTCACCAGCCTTGGCATGCAGTCCGGTTGCTGGATCCCCCTTATTCATCGCGGCCAGGTGATCGGTGTCCTCGCTGTAGCCAGCCGGATCGAAGGTGCATTTACCCAACGCGAAACCGACATGCTCGTCCAAATCGCCGACCCGGTGGCCATGGCTGTCGGGAACGCGATGGTCTTTCGCCACATCGCAGAACTCCGCGACCGCTTTCGCCAGGAAAAGCAGTATCTGGAAGATGAAATCAACCTGGAGAATCGATTTGAGGACATCGTCGGCGAAAGCGGCGGTCTGCGCCAGGTATTGAAGCAGATTGAGACCGTCGCACCCACCGACGCAACCGTACTCATCCAGGGCGAGACCGGTACCGGCAAGGAATTACTGGCGCGCGCCATTCATCGCCTCAGCGGTCGCAGTGATCGCACCTTCGTCAAGGTCAACTGTGCGGCCATCCCCGCCGGCCTGATTGAGAGCGAACTGTTCGGGCACGAGAAAGGTGCCTTCACCGGCGCGATTGCGCGTAAGATGGGCCGCCTGGAATTAGCCCACGAAGGCACCCTCTTTCTCGACGAAGTTGGCGAACTCCCTCTTGACCTTCAGCCCAAGTTGCTGCGCGCGCTCCAGGAAAGAGAGATCGAACGGCTGGGAGGAACCCGACCCATCTCCGTCAACGTGCGACTCATTGCTGCCACCAATCGCGACCTCTCCCAGATGGTTGCCGAAAAGCAGTTTCGCAGCGACCTTTTTTATAGACTCAAAGTCTTTCCTATTTTTGCCCCGCCACTCCGTGACCGTGTCAGCGACATTCCCGTGCTTGTTCGTCATTTCGTCACTGCGCACAGCCGCCGGATGGGCAGGAACATCGAGACCATCCCCGAAGACACGATGCAGGCTCTCTGCCGTTGGCCCTGGCCCGGCAACATTCGCGAGCTTGAGAACTTCCTGGAGCGCGCCGTCATCCTAACCCGCGGCTCTGTCCTATATGTTCCGCTCGCTGAACTCGAGACCAAGGTTGCCGAACTGCACGAGGAGTTGGACAAGAGCGAACCCACCCTCCATGCCGCCGAGCGCGATCACATCCTGCGCGTGCTCCGCGAAACCAAGGGACAGATTGGCGGCGTTGACGGTGCCGCCGAGCGACTGGGCCTCAAGCGCACCACGCTTAATTCAAAGCTGAAGAAACTCGCCATCGAACGCAGCGACTATATGTAAGGTTGCGCGAGGGAATTCTGTGGGCTTCCGAAAATAGCTCTGTCTGTGACGATGAGCGCTGGCGACGACATCTCGTCTCGTGACGATATTTCGTCATCGTCACTTCGCCAGCTGGAGACCGTCACTGACGTGGGATCCGTTTTCCTCTGAAGAATATCTCCTTCAAAATCATCAACAAGCAGAACTATGCCACTCGTCACTCGAGTTTGGCACGCCGGTTGCCTTAGAGAGGGCAAGGCCGATGAGGGCCTGAATACGTTGCGAATCACATTTCAAGATACGACGGAAGCAATCGAGATGAGGCTGGAAGGGCGAGTGGCGGGTCCGTGGGCAAGTGAACTCGATCGTGTCTGGTTGGAAACGGCTCCGCGACTGGCTTCAAAGAAACTCATCATCGATCTGCACAACGTGACATATGCGGATGTGGCCGGCAAGCAGGTGCTGCGTACTATCTACGCTCAGACGCGGGCTACGTTTATAACCAACACTCCGTGGGCTCAATTTCTCGCGGAAGAAGTTACTTCAAACAAGGCTGTGAACGCAGAAGAGGGAGAATGACCATGGCGACGATGCGCGAAACAATGACCACTTCCAGAACCGAGGCACAGCGGTCCGGCGAATTCTTCAAAAGACTCACGCCAGCAGCTCTGCGCGATCTCGAATCTATGGAGTTCCCCACGTTGTATCAGCCAGGTGTCCAACTCTTCTCTGAGAAATCCGCACCAACCGGTATCTTTATCGTTGTTTCCGGTGAGGTCAAGCTCTCCATTAATTCAAGCGAGGGCAAACGTCTCATCCTGAGCATCGCCAAGGCCGGCGAAGTTCTGGGCCTTTCATCCGTGCTGTCCGGTCTGCCCAGCGAGATGACGGCCGAGGTTCTGTACCCGTCTCGGATCGCCGTGATCGAACGCGATCAGTTCATGGCTTTCATGAGCCGTCATCCTGAGGTCTACCAGGTGGTCACGCAGGAGCTCACCATGCAGTACAAAGTTGCCTGCGAGCAACTCCGCACCGTTGCGCTCTCTGGTTCCGCGCCCGAGAAACTGGCTCGCCTGCTTCTCGAGTGGAGTGAAAACGGCCAGAAGACCGAATCCGGAATGCGGTTCCGCTTTTCACTCACGCACGAAGAGATCGGTGAATTCATTGGAGCTTCGCGCGAAACGGTCACGCGCACGCTCTCAACGTTCAAGAGCCGCCGCCTCGTGGCCTTTCATGGTTCGATTCTTGAGATTCCCAGCCGAGTGGCGCTCGAACATCTCGCAGGAGTTTAACTAAACATATATATATATTCCGCGTAAATGCACTTCTATTGCAGTCTGTACTTTAATTCGCCGCGATTTGCAGTCGGGCCCGGGTTCGCGACGACGCACTCATACAAATTCCCGAGCAAGTGCGCACGGAAGCCTTCGCGATACAATGGCTGGCAACCAACAGCCATTTACTCCAGGAGGCTTCCATGCGCAGGGTCTTCCTCGTACTTCTCTCTCTTCTCATTGTGTCTTCGATTGCACTGCCGGCTCTGGCGCAAGGCGCCCCACCGCAAGGAGGGACCGACCAGCCCTACACCGTCGAGTACTACTACAAGGTGCAATGGGGACATCAGCAGGAATTCCACGACCTTTTCCTGAAGAACCACTACCCGCTTCTGAAGAAGATTCAATCAACCGGCCGTATGCTCTCGATCAAGATGGAGGCGCCCGCGTACCACACCACCGAAGATGGGCGCTGGGATTACCGTGTCACCATCATCTACAAGAATTCCACGGTTGCAACAACTGCGAATCCTGACGAAGAAGCGTTCATCAAACAGCTTTGGCCCGACCAGGATACCTATAAAAAGGAAGAGCAGCGCCGGTTTGAGATCCTCGCCGCCCATTGGGATTTACCGGTCACAGACATCACGCCCAAGTGACACAAGTGCAGGGAAGGGAACAGGGGATAGGGATTACACTCTAATCCCGATTCTCTATGCTCTGGATCTGCGCCACCTCTCCACCAGATCTTCTGCCGCGTGTGGCCAGTATGGAATTTCGAACTTGAATCCCGCCTCCAGAAGCCGGGTTGGAATTACACGCCGGCTCTTCAACACCAGCTCGGTTTCCGTCCGCATGAAGAACGCGGCCAGCTCCAGCAGCGGTTTTGGCGCGGGAATTCCGTTCGGCATGTTCCACGCCTCACGCAGCGTTGCCATGAACTCGCGATTCTGCTCAGGGTAGGGGGACGCGATGTTGATTGGACCCTCCATATTCTCGTGGGTGATTAGAAATTCAACGGCGCGGACAAAATCGTCCTCGTGAATCCATGAAACCCATTGCCGGCCGTTGCCTTGCTTCCCGCCCAGCCCCACGCGCACAAGGTTTGAAAGCACTGCGAAGGCATTCCCCTGCACGGGGCTCAAGGTGATCGCCGATCGCATCGCCACTTTTCTCGTGTTGGGTGTGTCCGCGTTGAAAAACGCGGTCTCCCAGTCCTTCGCTACGCGATTGGAAAAGTTCCACGTATCCGGTGCGCCCGGCTCCCCTCCACCAAGTTCGCCGGTCTTCTCATCCATTGCGTGGTCGAGCGCATGTCGATAGATTGTGGCTGTCGACGCGTTCAGCCAGACGCGCGGCGGGTTTGCCAGCGATGCGATCACTGCACCCAGAAGACGCGTCGAGACAATCCGTGAGTTGTAAATTTCAACGCGATTGTCCGGAGTATAACGGCAATTGACGTTGCGGCCTGTCAGGTTGATGCAGACATCTGCTCCTTCGAGATAGTCCATCCAAAGGCCCGGAGTCTGCGCATCCCAATGCACGGTTTGCCACTCTGCCGTATGCGGTCCGCGGGTGAGAACGATGACGTGGTCGCCGCGCCGCTGGAAATATCGCGCCAGCACACGTCCGACCTGCCCGCTTCCACCCGGAATGACGATGCGCAGGGGGCGCACTTCCGCAAAACGACTTGTGGTCATCAAAAGGAGTCTATCTGAAGTGCTATCGAGCGGGCGGTGAAGGGGGCACCGGTGGCTGCGGAGGCATGGGAGGATAACCATACGCGGCCAGATATCGACGCCGCTGTCCCGCTCGAATCTCGCGCACAACAAGAACAATGATGAGGACGAGAATCAATAGTGGAGTCCAGAAGACCCATGGTGGCTGTGCAACGCGGCTGCCCTGGATGTTGGCTGTATCGGCAGCGTGCAACCCGCCGAACATCACCACCAGGTCATTGCCTACGGTGACGTTCTCTCCCAGATGGACTGACCCGAAGAAATTTACTACATCATGACCGATAGCGGCGTCGTCTTCCGCGCGCACGGTTCCAAAGAACACCACGACATCGTGTCTTGACGCGTGCGCAATATGGACATTGCCGAAGAACACCACAACATCGTGATCGATGTCGCCTTTGGCATTCACGCTGCAGAAGAAGCACACAGCGTCATGGACTGATTGCCCCTCCGGCACCACGATGTTGCTGGCGAATTGCACGGCATCCTTGTCGGCGCGCGCTGGAGTTGACGCAAGCAAAAGTGCAGAGGACAGCAGCAGGGCAGAGAGCAAGCGTTGAGTCATGATGACCCTCACTCCGAAATTCTACGCGCGGCCGCCCTGAAAAGTTCCGTAATCCGCCGCAAATGGCGTGGGCTAGAATTCCACCCGCATCCCTAATTGAATGCGCCGCGGCGGTCCGACAGCCGTCACATCGGCGAAGGTCGGCGAGGACTCCACCGTATTGATGCTGGAGGGGTTCTGGTGGTTCAGCAGATTGAACGCGCCGGCAGAGAGACCCACGCGCGGCGCATCCTCGTCCTTGTTCGCGGTAATGGCAAAATCATGTCCCCAGCGCAGGTCCATGTCAACGTACGATGGAGCGGTCTCACTGTTGCGTGCCACGCCATCCGGGCGCGTGTTGAACAGAGAATCGCCGTATAGGTCGGTGCCGGTTGTGATCGTCCAGGGGCGGCCGGTGTTTGCAAACACGCCGGCCGCAAGATTGTAGATACTCTTGGGGTTGAACATCGCATACATGCCCACCCGGTTGCGACGGTCGAAGCTAGCATTCGACCACTCGTCATTCGGCGCGTACTGGTTTTGCGGATACCAACCGATCCCACCCGTGTTCGATTCGTAGTGCGACCAGGTGTACCGCCCGAAGCCCGTGAAGTATTTGTTGAGGCGCCCGCGATACGAAACATCAAATCCGCTGCCCTCAAAAAAGGCGTAAGGCTGCATCTGCCGGATCAGCCCGTAGCTGGAATCAGGCCGCGCAGTGTATCCCGACTCCGGCGTTGGCGCATTGATATCCACCGAGCGAAACTCGTGGATGCCGCGTGTCTGGTAGGCGCTGATGATGCCCGTCGCCTTCTCTCCAAGTTGGCGCTCAATCGAGAGGCCATACTGCATCTGGTAGGGAATTGCGGCGTTGGGTGCGAGCCGGGCCAGGTTCGCCGGCTGCGCGGTGATGGTAATGCAAGCGGTTATTGGTACGCAGCCTGTCGCGGGCAGGTCTGCCGGGTTTAGCGAGAACTGGATCGCCTGTCGCCGGGGTTTTTCATACCGCGCCAGATCCAGCAACGGACCTGAGCCAAAGCGGTCGTAGTAGATGCCCCCGCCGCCGCGCACGACGGTCTTCGAGTCCTGGTCCAGCACCCAGGCAAACGACACACGCGGCGCAAATCCAAGCCGCTTGTCGGCCAGAAAGTTCTGCCAGTCGTAGCGCAATCCCGGCGTAACCGCGAAACGCGCATTCACCTTGAACTGGTCCTGAATAAATGCACCCATCTCCTGCTGGTGGTAGATGAAGTGGACATCGCCGGTATTCTGCGAGAATCCCGAGGGCAGACTGTTCGCGAAGTTCTCGAGCGCCGTTTGCGCCACGCTTCCGTCTGCATTAAGAGTCGGCCCAAAGGAGTAAGTGCCGAGTGCATTCGTATTATCGTCAAATGCGCGACGGCTCATGTGCGGAACGTTGGCGCCGTACTTGATGGTGTGCCGACCGTGCGTCCACGTCACCATGTCGGTGATGCGGAAGTTATATTCGGTGCTCAGGTAGTCGCCCTGCGCCGAGCCGCCCACAAAATAGCCGCCGACTGAAACCTTCGGGACCTCGTATATGTTCGTGTGACGATTAGAGTCGTGCTCGCCGACGACTGAAAATTGATTCAGCATCACCGCCGACAGGGTCGAATCCACATGCGCCACCACATCGTCTTCGTGGTACTCACTGTTGTAGCCAGCGCTGGCAAGCGCCTGCCCGCCCACACCCTGATTCTGCCCGGTCCACTCTTCGTAGCTGTATTGCGCATATGCCGAATATTTCTCGCCGAACTGGTGGGCCGCACGAACGCTGAATTCCGTATCGCGCGTCGGCGAAGGCACGTTCGCCTGGTATATGCCGCTTGGGTTGTCCGGTGTCGGGACTACTGTCGCATACACTACCGAGTTGAGATCCTCTTCTGCACGATTGAAGCTGGCGAGGAAGCTGCTCTTTTTCGCGAAGAAGATCGGCCCGGTCATGCTGCCCTCATATACTCGCCGTTGCTCGAAGGGCTTTGAAGGTGCCAATGCATTCTGCGCATTCAAAGCCGAGTCGCGAAAAAGAAAGTTGAATTGCCCGTGATACTTGTCCGCGGCAGACTTGGTGATGATCTCCATCTGCCCACGCCCCGGCCAGTAGTACTGTGCCGAATATGGATCCTGATTGATGCGCACTTCTTGAACCGCCGATGCGGACACGGTAGAGCGATTCGCCTCCACGCCATCCACCATCAGGCCGGAGCCGCCGGTTGCCGAGGCACTGTCGTCGAGAAATGAACTCATTGCCGTCACGTAGTCGTTGTCAAAAATTGGTAACGCTTTCAAATCGGACGAGGTCATAACCGAGGAGTCACGATTATCTTCGGACGCAGTGAGATCCTCGTCTGTGTCGCCGTTTACGCGAACGTTGGTTGCTACTGAGGCAATCGGCAATGTAATGTGCAACGGCGCTGCCATTACGTGCGACGCGGAAGCCGTGGCTGAAACCACATTGGGATGCACAGTTACTGGCAGATGTACCGTTTCGAATCCTGGCTCTGAAATCACCAGCGTGAAGCTGCCCTCGTGCGGTGCAGCCATCAGAAAGTTTCCGACGCCATCCGACTTCGTTGTTACCGCGATCGATCCATCGGCATCGACGAGGTCAACCTCGGCATTGGGCACAATCGCGCCCGTAGGGTCGGCCACCACTCCTTGCACCGTCGCTGCGGGTGCGGGTTTTGCTGCGGAAGTCGAGGAACTCCGCGCGAGAACTAAGGCAGGCGACAGCAGTAAAGCAACCAAAGCAAAAAAGCGCAACATGCAAATCTCCAGCAATACCCAACATCGAGGCCAAGAGAATCACCCCGTCACTGCACGTGCATCAGGCGCCCAAGTCTTCTTCCTGAGGAAGACACTCGTGGCCGCCGAATGTCTGAGCGACACAACTTATCTCCCGCGTTTCTGGCTGCGAGATGATCTTGGACTGCGCTCTAACTCCATGATCCACGCGCACTTGCAGTCCAATTTGAGGGCACCGCTATATATCAATTTTCGCAGGACTCAAGGCGGCTGTCCAGTCCGCGGGTGAATCCACCAGCACATCTGGCGGAATCGCTTCCAGACTGCCAGGCGCCAGACCGAATGTGCAGCCGATGCACCACGCTCCGGCGTTGCGCGCCGTCAGAACATCCACCTGGCTGTCGCCGATCATGACGGTTTGCTCCGGCGTTGCGCCGGCGCTCTTCATCAGTGCCAGCAGACCCTCGGGGTCGGGTTTTTTGGTCGCGAAACTATTGCCGCCGTAGATGTGCTGAAAATACTGCGCCAGTCCGAGCGCCTCGCAGATAGCCTGTGCGGGGCGCACTGGCTTGTTGGTCAGCACGGCCATGGCACGCGCGGGCACGTTGAGTTGATCGTGCACTTTGTGAAGCGCATCAAGGGCCTCAAGCACGCCGTCGTAGGCGTAGGTGTAGTCGAGCTTGTGCTCGCGATAGTAGTCGAGGAAGAATTTGTAGGCCTCGGCCAGAAACTCTTCGCCGGGCTCGTTACCGTCATCAGTGGCAAACGCGCGTCGCACCAGCATGAGCGCGCCATTTCCGATGTAGGTGGCAATGACTTCGTCGGAAAGATGCGGCCGGCCGAAGTTCTTTAGCGTGGCATTCACACTGTTGCAAAGATCCTGCGCCGAATCGATCAGCGTGCCGTCGAGATCAAATACCAGCAGCTTGAGCCGTTCCACAGGCACAGGACGAATAACCCGAATCATGTTTCCAGTGTAATGGGGCCGAATTGGCCTTTCTGTGGTTACTGCGTTATCTCATCTCAGCAGTATTGTCTTCCGTCGATCTCCACGCGCTCGCACCACAGGCAGAATCGGACGGCTCTCTTGGGAGCGAGAGCAGTGTAGTTCGGCTCCAACCACAGATGCATGCCAAGCCAGCACAGCAATGTTCGCCATATGCCTGACTCGTGGGTTCGGTGCGGCCACATCTTCTGCAGATTTCGCGCCAGTTGTGCGTCTGCTGTCATGTCGGATTCGTCGGAGATCATCGTCGGTGCCCTTCATCTACTTAGACACCGCACGCCGAGAAAATGTTCTCAGCCGGTGGACTAATTCAAGAGGGATCTTCTCTGTAAATACGGAACGGGAAGGGGGAGGGAAAAAGACAGGCGAGGCCTCCCAGGAGGTTGAGCTTTGTTATCGCGGTCCGATGACGCAACTCACGAGGCCTCGCCTGAGGAACGAACTTGTCAGGTGCGTTTCCAGTGCGGCCCAGCCCACCTAGACCAGGCCGCGCACCCGCGGAGAATCAATGCACTCGAATGTCGCCCGACCCAGTCTCGATGCGAACGGTGGGTCCGCCGCCATGCACTTTGCCAACAATGTGGTGCTTGTCGAACGATCCCTGCACGGCCATTTCCTGATCGGTATGCACGGAGCCTGAACCTGTTGAAGCATCGAGCGTGTATCCGGCACTGCCTGCCCAGAACTCAACACTGCCGGATCCAGTCTCCAGCTTCCAGTCTGAAGTCGGCGTGCCCGTGACCTTGATGTCGCCCGAGCCTGTGCCTGCGTGCAGGCTTCCGCGCACACCTTTCAATTCCACGTTGCCCGATCCGGTTTGTGCCTTCACATCTCCCTGGCCAGTCTGCTCGGCGTAGATGTTGCCCGATCCGGTGTTGACAACGAAGCCGTTCTGCAGACCCGTTGCATTGATGCTGCCCGATCCTGTTCCCAGCTTTGCGTTCTCGCCAACGCCATCATCCTTGATGTCGCCTGATCCCGAGTTGGCTTCGAGAAAGGAATTTGCCGGAGCTTCGATTTCGTATTCGATGCTGATGTTGTGATAGTTTTCGTGGCGCTGGCCGATGCGAATGATGTTGCCGGTCTGTTCGATTGGCGGATTGTTCGCAATTTCCTGCACCTTCTGGTCGTTGCCGCCCCAGTTCGACTTCACCTTGCCGACAATGTGCACTCGGTCGCCGGAACCCTTGGTGATGTGAATGTGCCCTGAGCCGGTCGACACCGAGAGCTCCACATGGCCGTTCACCGTCAGGTTGCGCTCGAATGTCGCTTCATTTGCCAACGCCGGAACCGCTGCGAGGGCCAGAATTGCTGCTGCTAGTGCAAATCGCTTCATCATGTTCCTCGATTCACTTCAAATTCAGCGGTCAGAGTCCGGGATTCTGCTTCAGCTCATCTGCTCCCGTATTGTTTCCTCTGACCTTGTTGCGTTCATCGTTCAAATCAGTGGGTGGGGGAGGGAACTCGATTCCATGCCTGGGGAATGAGCATGCGCATTGCCAAAGGCGCATGCAACTGCAACTTCATTTGATTCTTCAATTCAGGTCCTACCGCCGCTTTCGCGGCTCCGATTCCATCTGTCCATTTACGGACACTCTTGTGCGTCCCCGAACAATCGGTGGAAGGCGAAAGGGCGAGTCGAATGAGACTGATTTTTCGCAATGGTTTCTCCATTTGCCCGCCTGCTACAGGGATGACGTTTCAAAGCCCGCATCGGTTAACGAAGAATCTGTCGTTGTGAACTCAGAACTGCAACGATGAACAGACAACCGTTCTTATTGCTGTAGCACCACTTGGTCGCCTTCTTTGAGGCCCTTCACAATCTCTGTCTGCGAGCCGTTCGACAGACCGACAGCGACGGCCATCTTCCGCGTGCCATCCTTTTGATTCTTGTCGGGAATCTGCACGAAGGCATTCTTCTGCGCGTCGTAGCTCACGGCATTTTCCGGGACCATCAGCACGTTCTTGTGTTCGTCGAGCATGATCTCGGCATTGGCTGTCATGTTGGCTTTCAATTCGCCGCCGGCGTTATCGATGCTTACGCGCACTTCAAACGTGGTTACGTTGTCCTTCTCTACGCCGAGCGGAGCAATCTTGGTAACCTTGCCGTTGAAGACGCGATCGCGGAAACTCTCCACCTTGATGCGCGCTGGCTGGCCCATGTAGACGTGTGCGATATCGGCCTCGTCCACTTTGCCCTGCACGTATACCTGGTTCACATCGCCTTCCGTCATGACCAGGGTAGCCGTGGAACCGAGCACCAGGATCGAACTCACCGCATCGCCCATTTCAACATCGCGCGACAGAATCTCGCCATCCATTGGCGCCACGATCGTGGTGTAGCTTAGCTGCTCTTCAAGCTGCTTAAGGCTGGCCTGGCTCTGCGCCACTTGCGCCTTAGCCTGCTTCAGTTTTGCGTTGTCCACGCCAATCTGCGCTTTTGATGAATCGCGCCGTGTCAGCGCGGCAAGGTAATCCTTGTTCGCATCGTCCAGGGCCTGCCGGCTTACGATGCCTTCTTTCGACAGCTGTTGATTGCGATCGAGCGTGGCCTTGTACATCGGCAGATCCGGCGCCGCTGCATTCACCTTGTCCTGCTCGATGTTGGCTTCGTAGGTGGCAACGTTTGCCTGGGCGGCTTCGAGTTGTGCGCGCTGCGCTTCAACCTGCGCCAGGATCTCCTGCTGATCGAGCTGCGCCAGCGGCTGTCCCTTGTGAACCTTGTTATTGATGTCCACGTAAAGCTTCTCAACGATGCCCGACGCCTTGCTCTTTACTTCGACCTTGGTGATGGGCTGAATTTTGCCTGTTGCCACCACCGACCGCGCAACATCGCCGCGCTGCACCTTGGCAATCCGGTTCGGGTCGATGTTGGTTGTCCGTACTAGCCGGGCCGCCCCCACCCCGATGACCACAATCACCAACAGTGCAACCGAACCAATCCAGATCCAGATCTTTTTGCTTTTACGCGCAGCCATGGAGCACCCCCAGCACTAACAAGAGCTCTCGCTCCCCCGACTATGAAAACCGGATGAAAAATCAGCCTATTTGGCTAACAGAACTCAAAAACCCGAGGTACGCGAAGCAATTCTCGGTCCAAAAGCGGGTCACAGCGCAATCAGAGCCCATTTCAGGGCTGTTGACCGCTGCAACCTTATACGCATCCTGACCGTGGTTAGTTCCAGACATGGCTGTGACTCGACTCGTCCCCGTTTGTGAGCGCAAAACTGGGCATCGGTGCGCCGAATGCTATCCTCACAACCGAGATGCACGGTCTGCCGCTTCTCCAGGTTGTCGCCGTCGCCATGCTGATTCTGGCCAACGCCTTCTTTGTGGCCGCCGAGTTCGCGATGGTGAGCACGCGCGACACGCGCATTGAGCAGCTTCTCGCCGCCAGGGTCCCGGGCGCGCGTGCAGTCCGGCGCCTTCAACACGAACTGGAGTATTTCCTGCCCGCCGTCCAGCTCGGCGTCACGCTTTGTTCGCTGGCAATCGGCTGGATCGGCGAGCCGCTGGCTGCCGGCATCGTGCTGGGC
>NZ_JBARMD010000552.1:0-1855 GCF_049802275.1 Occallatibacter sp.
CGATCCGGCGCTACTGCTCGCCGATTCCAGCCTCGTGGGTCCACGATGGATGGCTGGCCTGGATGATAGCGCTTCACTCTCGCTTGGGGCTTATTGGCGACCCGCTGATCGACTATCGGATTCATGGCGGGCAGCAACTTGGGGTGAGCAGCACAATCAACGCCAACGGAACTAAAAAGACCGCGGAAACACGCCGCCAGTTTTACAAGCGCGTCGCGCGCCAGTTTGAAGACCTTCTGCAGCGGGTGCTGGCCGAGGGTTGGAGCCAGAATGATGAACTCATCGGAAAGATTCGCGAGAAGATCGCATTCTTGAAGAGCCAGTCGGCCCTGTCGCCAAGCCTCGGGGTTCGCACCCTGCAGATGATGAGGCAGTTGCCACGTTACCTACACTACGCGCGGGGGCTGGGCTCTCTGCGCAATGATCTCTTGCTGGACCGGGAGACATCATGAACGAGCAGCTCCGCAGTACAAGCTTCAGCGCAGCCCAACCTGTTGAGGGAGCGATTGCGCCTGCCGCAACGTGGCCATCGCTCACTGAAAGGCCGGCAAAACACAAATTTGTACATGGGGTGCTGAAAGGGCGGCGAGACCTTCCACTGTTCTGCAATCCTCTGCTGATTTTCGTTCTCAACTGGGTCTTGATGCTGGTTGCGCTCAGTTTTCAAATTACCTATGTGACCTATCCGACCATGGGTGTACCGGTCCTGCTGTTTGTTTTGTCGCTGGGTTCGTTTCTATTTGGATACATGGTAGCGCGAACGCTCCTGCATCGCTGGCCTACACGCTGGGAGGCGCTCCCCTACACTCTCGACGTGACGCGGTTATGGCAAGCCAACCTCCTGTTTTGCGGCGCCGCCATCCTGATCATGGTGTTCAACTGGGCGCTTGCGGGGCCACCTCCTGCGTTGGGCGATCCTGCTTCGTATCTGACGTACGGCCGGTTCAAGCAGGTGCTGTTTCCGCTGCTGGTCGTAGTGACGGTGAACTCCCTACTGGACACATCGCGCTGGCGCAGGGCGCTGTTTTGTATGTTCGGCATCGCAGGAATGGCGCTGTACATCACGCGCGGACTGCTGATGGTTGCACTGTTGCAGATGTTGTTTGTTTTCGCGCTGAAGACCCGCATGAGCAAAAAGAAGCTCTATGGCATTGCGGTCGGCTGTCTGGCCCTCGCAGTTGTGGCGATCACCCTGATCGGGAATGCGCGAACAGCACAGGGAGTTTTCCTCGAATATCTGCAGATTCGGCGCAAATATTTTGACTGGCCGATGGCGTATCTCTGGCTGACTTCGTATATCTCGATCCCACTTTCAAATTTGTGCTGGTTGTTCGCGAAGGGCAGTTTCCATGGGCCGACACTATCGTTCCTGTATCCTCTCCTGCCGTCATTTCTCACGCCGCCCGATCCGCATGCTTCAATTCACAATGACTTGAGCATTATCGACGGTGCAAGTACATACCTCGCTGCGTATGCACTGGATTTCTCGTACCTGGGCGTATATCTCGCAAACCTGGCGCTGGGACTGGGCTGCGGATGGTTGATGGAGCGCTCACTGCCCAGGAACATCCTGGTTGCGGGCCTTTTTCTTACCTGTCTCACGTTCATCTTCTTCAGCGACATGTTTACGCCGCTTTCCACCATTCTGCAGTTTGCGATCCAGGCTGCAGTGCAGAGAAAGTGCTTTGTGTGGGGCGGCACTCCGGTGGAAACCATGGTGCCGCAATAAGCCGAATCATGCCAGTGTTTGCAGAGAACGATATCCGGGTCACGGTGAGTGTCGTCATTGTGCTGTATCGCATGGAGCCTGCTCAGTCGCCGGCGTTTCAGAGCGTGACGGCTGCGCGCGCAATGC
>NZ_JBARMD010000553.1:0-2364 GCF_049802275.1 Occallatibacter sp.
GCCACGTGGAGCATCATGAGTCCCAGCGGGCCGCCGCCGATGATGGCGACGATGGCGCCGGGATAGGGGCGGGAGTCTTCGAACCCGTGTACGGCGCAAGCCAGCGGCTCAGTGAGCGCGGCGTGCTCGAGAGGCACGTGATCGGGAATGTGCAGGGTGTTCTTGGCAACGATGCGAGACGGGATGCGGATGAACTCGGCGTAGGCACCGTTGTTGAAGAGCAGATCGTCGCAAAGATTTTCCTGGCCGTGCTGGCAGAAATAACACTGACCACAGGGAGCGGAATTAAGGGCCACTACACGGCTGCCACTGGGGAAACCTTCAACGCCTTCTCCAACCTCGACGACCGTTCCTGCCAGCTCGTGGCCGAAGAGTGCCGGGGGGACGATCATGCGGGCATGGTAGCCGCGTCGAAAGACTTTCAGGTCTGTTCCACAAGTAAGAGCGGCTCCTACGCGGACAATCAGCTCGCCGGGGGCTGCGCGAGGAACTGGCACGTCTTCGATGCGAATATCCTGCCGGCCGTGCAGGACCGCGGCCTGCATGGTTCCCTGACGCAGTTGACGCGCGGACTCGACCGTATTGCGGCCGACCTGAATGACCTCTTCAACGGTGCTCCTGCCAACGTGGATGACTTCCTCGACGGTATTGCGGCCTATCTGGAGCACATCACCAACGGTGCTGCGGCCAACCTGGAGGACATCCTCGACCGTCGAGCGGCCGCGTTGAATGGTGTCCTTTACCGTCTTTGGCATCGATCCCTCCACGAGCGGCTGCGGAAAAGCTCACTCGCTGGCTCGGTCGGGAAGCTGCGACGCTTGAGAGGCCCGATACCTGAGAACGAGCCTGCGGAAGTGCAACTGCAGAAGTCCGGCAAAGGACCCATTACTTTGCTCCCGCGCACTTTGCTCCTTCGCCGGTAACGGGCTCAATCATAATCTTCATCGAGTCGGCTTTGGGATGCGATGCGATATCGATTGCCGTAATAGCTTCGTCGAGCGGAAAACGATGCGAGACGAGTTGCGTCAAGTCAAATCCATTGCGGTATCCGTTGAAGACAAGATCGGTGACTTCGTCGAGAAGATCGAACGAAGACGAGTAGGACCCCATCAGGGTCTTCTCGTCCATACAAACCACGCCGGGATCAAAAGTTGCGTCGCCGCGCTGGGTCTGAGCGAAAAGCATGACCTTGCCGCCGCAGCGCGCGGCGTCCATTGCGGTCCGGATCAGGGCGTTGCCGCCGACGGCGAGGATAACGGCATCGGCCCCGCGGCCATCTGTTTCGGCCAGGACGCGTTCCACTACGTTTTCGCTGCCTGCGTGGATGGGATCTTTGAGCCCATATTTGGCGGCGATGGCGTGGCGTTCAGGATAGAGATCGGATGTGAGCACACGGGCGCCGGTACGGCTGGCGAGCACGGCATGCATCAGGCCTATTGGTCCCTGGCCGATCACGAGAACGGTGTCGTCCGCACGCAGATTGAGCATCTTCACACCCTTGAGCACGGTGTTGACGGGCTCAACGAAGGCGGCCTGCTCGAAAGGGACTCCGTCGGGGATGGGTACTACGCCGCAACTGGAGGCGACCCAGTCCATCACGCGAATATACTCCGCGAAGCCACCACCGGATGGTTCGAAGCCGGCGGTAACGCCAACCTTCTTGTAGAGCGGACACTGTGCAGGGGTGCCTTTGCGGCAATAGAAGCATTCGCCGCAGGGGACGTGGTGGTGAACCACAACGCGCTCGCCACCTTTATAGCGGGTTACACCTTCGCCCACGGCGACAACGGTGCCCGACATTTCGTGGCCGAAGATGCGCGGGGCGGAGTGGGAGCCGGTATGGATCTTCTTCAGGTCCGTTCCGCAGATGCCGCAGGTGGCGACTTTAACCAGCAATTCGCCTGGGCCGATGGCAGGGACCGGAACGGTTTCGACGCGCATGTCGTTGATGCCGCGGTAGACTACGGCGCGCATGGTGCTGGGAATTCGGGTGGCGATATGACTCTGGGCGCTGGTGGTTTGGGTAGCCATGCGGGTTGGTGTGACCTCACTCGTCATTATTTCGTCATTCGCTCAGGAGTTCGTGGAGCCGCTCCGCAATGCATTGGGAAGCCTTTCTACTATTTTCGCCCATTTTGACGAGTGCGGGCCATATCCATGGTCTAAGGAGAGCAAAAAGAACAAACTTAGAGGTCTGAAACTGGCCGTTTGTGTCGATAAAACGATTGAAATCAGGCAACTTTGCGTCGAGCGGATCGCTTACGCCCTTGATGGCGTAGAAAGGGATGCCGCGCATGGCGGCGAGGCGGGCAATCGCGGCAGCTTCCATGTCGACCAGGGAGGCCTTATAGGTCGAGGCAAGGC
>NZ_JBARMD010000554.1:0-7661 GCF_049802275.1 Occallatibacter sp.
GTGGAGAACAGCGTGCGGCATCTTTCGGGTTTGCGGATGCTGTCCCTGGACCAGCGCATGCATCTGGCCGAGGGAGAGGATGGGTGAACGCAACGAAAGGCCGGGAAGCGGTTCACGCAGTTCGAAGATGTGCGGCCACGGGCCGAGTCGTGTGTGCATCTGCAAAACCACGGTTTCGCGCAGGGGATCGATGGGCGGGTTGGTGACTTGCGCGAATCGCTGGCGGAAGAAGGCGTAGAGCGGACGCGGGGCGCGGGCGAGCGGCGCTATCGAGGTGTCGTCGCCCATAGACCAGACCGCGTCTTTGCCGTCGGTGGCCATGGGTTGAAGGACCATGCGCACGTCTTCGCGGGTGTAGCCAAAGCGATACTGGAGGCGATTGAGTTCGGAAGCCGCGAGGGCCGGCGGCGCTTCGATTGAATCTTCCAGTGGGACATCTTCGCTGATGAGGTCCTGGTAATGGCGCTTCGCGTCGTAGATGCGCAGGATTTCATCGTTTTCGAAAAAGCGGTGGAAGTCGAGATCGGCGACGATCATCTGGCCTGGGCCGAGGCGGCCGCTGTGAAGGATGTGGTGGGGGTCCATGTCCACGAGGCCAGCTTCGGAACCCGCGACAACAAGGCCGGTATCGTCGAGCGCAAATCGACAGGGGCGCAATCCATTGCGGTCGAGGATGGCGCCGACCTGGTGGCCATCAGTGAACGCCAGCGCTGCGGGACCGTCCCAGGGCTCGATGCAGTCGCCGCTGTACTGCAGGAACGATGACGAGTTGCCGGGATTGGCCGGCGGAACGATCATGCGCACGGCTTCACCGACGGTGCGGCCATTGTGGGCCAGGAGTTCCACGATTTCGTCGAGAGAGGTTGAGTCGGACCCGCCCTGCGTGAGCACTGGATAAACATCGAGCGGAAGCGTTGCAGCGCGAGCTTCCATTCGCGCGCGATTGCCCCAGATGGTATTGATTTCGCCGTTGTGCGCAAGGGTGCGGAAGGGCTGGGCACGCTCCCACGAGGGGAGGACATTGGTGGCGTAGCGCTGATGAAAGAGCGCGAAAGGCGTCTTGAATTGGGGATCAGCAAGGTCGGGGTAGAAGTCCGAGAGCAGTCGGCCTGCGCAGAGCGCTTTGTAGATCATCGTCGAGGACGAGATGCTGACGAAGTAGCCCGGAAGCTCAGAACGCTCGAATTGTTTGCGCGCAAGAAAGAGGCGGCGATCGAAGAATTCCGTGTCGTCGGATGTGACGAGCAGGTGCCAGATTTCAGGGCGTGAGGAAGCAGCGATTTCGCCCAGGACTTCAGGCCGGATGGGAACGGGCCGCCAACTGAGCTCTTCCATGTCCTGCTCAAAGAGCGCGGCTTCGATCTCCGCGCGCTGAGCGCCGTCATCCCGGGGAAGAAAGATAACTGCGACGCCAAGGGGGCTGCTTTCGTCGAGGGAGAGACCGCTCTGAGCCAGAAGCCACTCGCGTGGAATGGCCGTGGTGACGCCGACGCCATCGCTCGATTTGCCGTCGGCTGCAACAGCGCCGCGATGCTCGAGGCGGGCGAGAGCGCCAAGTGCGTGGCCGAGAATCTGGTGCGAAGGCTCAGCGGAGAGTTGGGCGACAAAGCCAACGCCGCAGGAATCGAAATCGAATCGCGGATCGATCAGGCTGCCATCAATATAGGAGGGCAGAGGCGCGAATGGACCTTCCCCAGCGGGAATTGCTGGTGTGGTGGATGTACGACGGGATGAATGCCGGTCGGGGGAACCCATATTCAACTATACGACCTTTGGAGATTTGATGTGGCTACGAATCGGGCTTAAGCAGCCGGGGAAACTGGGCAAGGAGTGCAGGCCAGACAGCTCGCGTTTGGCGCAGGGCGTCGACAATATCCAGTTCGAATTCGCAACTCGAAAGAAAGCATGTTACTTAGGTTGATTCTGCCTGCCGGTAGATGAAAACCCGACTTGCATACTTATACACTTTGTTTGTATATTTATGCAAGCGCGGCCGCAACTGCGAGCCGCGTTTTTGCTTTGTCTGAAAGCGGAAGATATGAAGTTTCAAAGACACAATGCGATTCGGGAACTTGTAGCGCATGCGCTGGTGGCGAACCAGGATGAGTTGCGCCGCAAGCTTCGCCGCCGCGGCTTTGAGGTTACGCAGGCAACGCTTTCACGTGATATTCACGAGTTGAGGCTTACAAAGGGTCCGGGCGGTTATTCCCTTCCCAATGGAAACGGAATCGGGAATGGCGCGGGAACGCATGCCGCGGATGACGGGCATCCGTCTGTCCCGGAGATGATGGAAAGTTTTGGGCTGAGTGTGCGGCACGCGATGAACCAGGTGGTATTGCGCACCACGATGGGCGGCGCACAGCCGATGGCCGCGGCGCTGGACCACGAAGGTTGGAGCGAAGTGTTGGGTACGATTGCGGGCGATGACACGGTGCTGGTGATTTGCCCTGATGTGAAGCGCGCACATGACGTGGAGGCGCGACTGGGAAAGATGCTGGAGTCATGACGAAGTCAGTGCAAACAGCGGTTATGGGTGTGACTGGATACGCCGGCGCGGAACTGGCTCGGCTGCTGCTGCATCACCCTCGATTGAAAGGCAAGCCCCCTGTGTTTGCCGGCCGCATGGATGAAAAGGATGCGGCACGAGGCGGTGTTCCGCTCGAAGAGATTCATCCGCAGCTTGCGGATAATAACGGGAGCCAGTCGCTGAAGGTGGAGCCGTTTTCGTGGGAGAGGCTGGTGGATCGCGGCGTGGAATTGCTGTTTCTTGCAACGCCGCACGAGCAATCCCGCGAGTGGGCGCCCGAGGCTCTGAAACATGGAATGCGCGTTGTCGATTTGAGCGGTGCCTGGCGTCTCGTCGACGCAAGGAACCGGGCTGTCTACGCCTTTGGGGACGAAGGATCTGCGGTCGCAATGACGACGCAGGCGAAAGCTGTTTACGGGATGCCTGAACTGCATCGCAAGGAGATCGCGAGCGCGAAGCTGGTGGCGAATCCAGGATGCTATGCCACGTCGGTGATTCTTGGGGTGCGGCCGCTGATTGCTGCGGAAATCGTGGACGTGTCGCACGGGATTGTCGCCGACGCGAAGAGTGGCGTAAGCGGAGCGGGTAAGGCTCCGACGGCGAAGACGCACTACATGTCCGCAGCAGATAATCTCTCGGCGTATGGCGTGTTCAATCATCGGCACACGGGCGAACTGCTGGAGCAGATCGGGATCGGTACGGGCGACATTGTGTTCACGCCGCACCTGCTGCCGATTCCGCGCGGGATTATGTCGACGATCTATTTGCGCTTCAAAGAAGCGCAGACGCATGAGAGCGTGGCGAAGATTTATCGTGAATTTTTTGCATCCAGCCCCATGGTACGCATCTATGAGAAGACGCTTCCGCAGATTCAGTATTCAGTGCGCACTAATTTCGCGGATATCGGGTTTCAGATATCAAGCGATGGGCGGCGCGCTGTGATTGTGAGCTGCCTCGACAATCTGCTGAAGGGCGCATCTGGGCAGGCAGTGCAGAACATGAACGTGATGCTCGGCTGGGACGAAGCGGAGGGGCTGGCATGAAGTATGTCGTAAAGCTGGGCGGTGCGGGCCTCGAGATTCCAGAACTCCTGCAGGGCTGCGTTCGCGCCATTACCGATCTGGTTCGCGATGGGCACCAGGTGGCGGTGGTGCATGGCGGCGGCGTGCAGTTAACACGCATGATGGAAAGGCTTGGCGCCAAAAGCGAATTTGTGAATGGATTGCGCATAACCGACGCGGAGACGCGGAACATCGCGCTGATGGTTTTTGCCGGCAAAGTGAATAAAGGACTCGTCGCCTCATTGGGGGCGCTCGGCCAACCTGCGGTGGGCATGACGGGCGGTGACGGATTGCTGTTCCGTGCGCGGAAAAAGCGGACCGCACCGGATCTTGGATTTGTGGGCGAGATTGTGGCGAGCGATCCGAGGTGGATCGAGGCCATCTGGAAGTTGAATGGAGTGCCGGTGATCGCGCCGATTGCGCTGGGATTTGATGGCGAGTACTACAACATCAACGGAGACGAGATGGCTTCAGCCTGCGCCGTCGCCTGCCATGCGGATGCCCTGGTTTTTCTAACCGACGTGCCTGGAGTAAAGGGTGCGAATGGAGAGGTGCTGCGCTGGCTGAGCATCGACCAGATCGCGGAGATGGCGAAGAGCGCAATCATCTCTGGCGGCATGTTACCGAAACTGGGCGCTTGCCGCGAGGCGCTGCTGAACGGCGTAAAGCGCGTACGGATTTTACCCGCGGAGGCGGCAGGTTCCCTTCCCGACCTGTGCAGCAGCCGCGTAGCCCACGGCACCGAAGTGATGGTGGCCTGAGGAGATTGAATTGACGAAACTCGATCAAATTCGCGCAGCAGAATCCAAACTGCTGCTTCAAACCTACGAGCGGAACCCGATTCTCTTTGTTCGCGGAGAGGGCGTGCACCTGATTGACGAGGGCGGTGCGAAGTATCTCGACCTGCTGAGCGGTATCGGCGTGAATGCCCTGGGGTACGGGCATCCGGCGATCGAGCGTGCCATCGTGAACCAAAGCCGCGCTCTGATTCACACATCGAACCTCTTCTATCACGAAGGGCAGGCGGAGCTGGCACTGCGATTGACCGAGCGAACCGGCATGGATCGTGCCTTCTTTGCGAACACCGGCACCGAGGCGTGGGAAGGCGCATTAAAGTTGGCACGTGCACACGCAGGACTGCTGCGCAGCGAAGGGAAGCAGATTGGGACCAAGTTTCTGGCGCTGGAACAGAGCTTTCATGGGCGCACCTACGGGTCAATGTCGACCACGTACAAGGCGAAATATCGTGAACCGTTTGCGCCGGGAGTTCCAGGCGTGGAGTTTGTGAAGTTCAACGATGTGGCTGATCTTCGGGCGAAGTTCTCGAATGAGGTTTGTGCGATTCTCGTGGAGGCGATCCAGGGCGAGGGTGGCATCCGGCCGCTTACGCAGGAATTCTTCACTGAAGCGCGGAAACTGGCCGACTCGACGGGCGCGTTTTTAATTGTGGATGAGATTCAGGCCGGAATGGGACGCACGGGCAAGTGGTGCGCATATCAGCATTACGGCATCAAGCCGGATGTAATCACGCTGGCGAAGCCGATCGCGGGTGGAATTCCGCTGGGCGCGTTCCTCTGCACCGAAGCGGCCGCACGCGCGATTCATGCCGGAATGCACGGGACGACATTCGGCGGTGGTCCGCTGGCCTGCGCCGTGGCCATCGCGGTGATCGACGCCATCGAAAACGAAGACCTGCTCAAGCATGCGACGGAGGTAGGCGATTACTTCCAGCAGCAGTTGCGCGGATTGGCAAAGAAGCACGATTGCATCAAGGACGTTCGCGGCAAGGGATTGATGATAGCCGCGGAACTGGATGCGGCAGATCTTGCCAAGGCGACGGTGGCCGAGATGCTGAAGCGCAGAATTCTGATCAATTGCACCAGCGACACCGTATTGCGCTTTCTGCCGCCCTACATCCTGGAACGCAAGCATGTAGATGAGGCCATCGAAGCGCTCGACGAGATTCTTACTGAGAAAACAGCGGCTGTAAGCGCCGTACATCAGACCACCGCAGGAGGAAACGATCGTGGCTAGCAGAGCGACCATGGAGCGCCGGGCACCCGCTGTTCCAGTAGAAAAGGATAATGACATTCTGGCCGCGGCTGCGCGCCTGGGCGGTGAGGATCTGTGCTCGATCGCGGATCTCTCGAGCAGCGAAGTACGCGCTATTGTCAAACTCGGACACGATGTGAAGATGAACCCGCGCGAGTATCGTCATGCGCTTGACGCGAAGCAGATGGTGCTGATGTTTGAGAAGGCGAGCCTGCGTACTCGGCTGGCGTTCGAGACAGGCATCAACACGATGGGCGGCAACGCGATCTTCGTGGACCAGACGAGTTCCCCACTGGGCGAACGCGAAGCCATTGCCGACATTGCGCGGAATGTCGAGCGCTGGGTTGATGTGATCGTGCTGCGTACCTATGCGCACGACACCATCACGGAGATGGCTGTGAATTCGCGGGTGCCTGTGATCAATGCGCTGTCTGATTTCGAGCATCCCTGCCAGGCCCTGGCAGATTTCATGACGCTGGAGGAGCACTTCGGTTCCGCGGCTGGATTGAATTTCACCTATGTGGGTGATGGTAACAACGTGTGCCACTCTCTAATGTTGACGGGCGCGCAACTGGGAACGAATGTGACGGTGGCAACGCCGCGCGGCTATTCGCCGGATATTGAAATTGTGACGAAGGCGCGAGAGATCGCAGAACAGAATAGTTGCGAGTTGAAACTGACTCAAGATCCGCAGGCGGCTGTTGAGAATGCGGATGCTGTCTACACCGATGTGTGCGTGAGCATGGGCATGGAGCACGAGTCGACGAAGCGCGCGCCGATCTTCAGGCCTTTCCAGGTGAACGAGGCACTGATGTCCAAGACGGCTCCGAATGGAGTCTTCATGCATTGCCTGCCTGCACGTCGCAATGCCGAGGTGACGGACGCGGTGCTGGACGGTCCGCAGTCGATTGTGTTTGATCAGGCTGAGAATCGCATGCATGCGCAGAAGGCATTGCTTTTGCTGTTGCTCGGCGGATTGGCGAATGTGGAGAAGTTTTCAGTGGTCAGTGGTCAGTGATCAGAACAATTCTCAATTCATTTACTCAACAGCCAATTATGGCAAAGACAGCGTGATCACTACACAGATCACTGACCATAGCTTTTTGAGGTTTTGCAAGCATGTCTGTAATTCTCGAATCATTGCCTGTTGGCCAGAAGGTTGGCATTGCCTTCTCCGGCGGGCTCGACACCTCCGCCGCGCTGCACTGGATGAAGCAGAAGGGGGCTATCCCCTATGCCTATACGGCTAACCTTGGCCAGCCCGACGAGACCGATTACGACGCCATTCCGCGAGCGGCTCTGGAATACGGCGCCGAAGAAGCCCGCCTGATGGACTGCCGCGGTCCACTCGTCCGCGAAGGCATCGCGGCATTGCAGGCAGGCGCCTTCCACATCAGTACCGCCGGCGTGACCTACTTCAACACCACGCCCATCGGACGTGCGGTTACCGGCACGATGCTGGTTACAGCGATGAAAGAGGACGACGTCAACATCTGGGGCGACGGGTCCACCTTCAAGGGCAACGACATCGAGCGCTTTTATCGTTACGGCCTGCTGGTCAACCCCGAACTCAAGGTCTACAAGCCCTGGCTCGACGCAGCGTTCATTGACGAGTTGGGCGGGCGCGCCGAAATGTCCGCCTTCATGCAGCGGGCAGGTTTTGCGTATAAAATGTCCGCCGAGAAAGCCTACTCCACCGACTCAAACATCCTCGGCGCAACCCACGAAGCCAAGGATCTGGAGCATCTCTCTTCGTCGGTCAGAATCGTCGATCCCATTATGGGGACGGCCTTCTGGCGGGACGACGTCGAGGTCCGTCGCGAAGAGATTACGGTGAGCTTTGAAGAGGGCTTCCCGGTCGCTCTCAACGGCAAGCATTTCGATGATCCCGTCGCACTGCTGCTCGAAGCGAACCGCATCGGCGGGCGCCACGGACTGGGCATGTCTGACCAGATCGAGAACCGCATTATTGAAGCGAAATCCCGCGGCATCTACGAGGCCCCTGGCCTGGCTCTGCTCTA
>NZ_JBARMD010000555.1:0-31422 GCF_049802275.1 Occallatibacter sp.
GCGGAGTGCTGCGTACCGCCGGAACATCGCCGTGACCACCGCCTGTATCTACCTCACGACGGCGCTGGCTGTGGCCGGCCTGATTCTTCTTGCCTACTACATCCTCAGAGAAATGAATCTGCGTGAACAGCATGCCCAGGAAATGCGAGCGAGAGAGGAGTGGTTTCGCGTCACGCTCACCAGCATCGGCGATGGAGTGATCGCAACCGATCAGAATGGACATGTCACTTTTCTGAACCCAATCGCCGAGGAACTTACCGGGATAACCACAGCCAGCGCCGCGGGCAGGAATATCCTCGACATCTTTCCTATCTTCAATGAAAGTACAATGGCGCCTGTCGAAAATCCCGTCGCCAAAGTGATTGAGCATGACCGGGCCATGGGGCTGGCGAACCATACCGTGCTGCGCAAGCCAAATGGCGCGCTGACACCCATCGACGACAGCGCCGCCCCCATACGCGACGATAATGGCAAACTCATCGGCGTGGTCCTCGTGTTCCGCGACATCACTAATAATCGCAAGACCGAACGCGTTCTTCGCAACGCTGAAAAACTTGGCGCCGCGGCGCGACTGTCCGCCACGGTGGCACATGAGATCAATAATCCGCTGGAGGCCGCCGTCAATCTCGTCTACATCGCGAGACTTGATCCGCACGCGCCCGCCGCGGTAATCCAGCAACTCACCCAGGCTGAGCAGGAGTTGGAACGCGTCGCGCACATTACCCGCCAGACGCTTGGGTTTTTCCGCGACGATCACGAACCGGAACCGATTGAGCTTGAGTCGCTGGTTGGCTCGGTATTCCGTCTTTACGCGAACAAGTTCATCAGCAAAAGAATTAGAATTGAGCGCCATTTTGGCAAATGCCCCCCAATTCGCGGAGTGCAAAACGAGGTCAAGCAAGTCCTCTCCAATCTCATTTCCAACGCCGCCGACGCGGTTCCAATGGGAGGCACGATTATTGTGACCCTGCGTTGCATCGAAGAGGCTGGACGAACCACCGTACACATGCTGGTAGAGGATGATGGACCGGGCGTGGCCGAGGAACACAAGGAGCGCATCTTCGAGCCGTTCTTTACCACGAAGCAGGACGTAGGAACCGGGCTTGGCCTTTGGGTGTCGCGCGAAATCATTGAACGCCATGGCGGCTCCATCGCTCTGGCGGAACGAGAAAACGGATCTCGCGGAGCGGCATTCGACGTCATCTTCGAAGTGCTTCCTGAAAATCCCTGAAACGCTTTGGTTGCGGGCCTCCGTCTGGCTGCATCTTTGAGAGTCTCTACGGAACCCGGCGAAAATGTTCCATCGACAAGCCGGCCCCAATGCGGCATATTCGTAACCATGTTCAATTTGGCTTCGATTCGGCGCATTGAATTTTGCGTCTACGCTTTTGCTGTCTTCTCCTTTGTGCTTTTCCATCGATCGGCCGCTGCGCAGCAGCCTGCATCCGCACAAACACCCATTGTGCTGCGCGCCGCGCGACTGCTCCAGGTTGACACCGGTGCAATCCTGCAGCCCGGGGAAATTCTTGTCGAAGGCAATCGCATTCGCGCCGTTGGAACGAGTGTGGAGCATCCCGCAGGCGCCAAGGTCGTCGATCTGGGCAACACCACATTGATGCCCGGCATGATCGACGCGCACGTTCATCTCTTTCTGCATCCCGGCGCCGAGGATCTGCAAACCGTGATTGAGTCGGTACCGTGGCGAACGATCCTCGCCGAGAAGGCAGCCAAAGACGATGTGATGGCTGGCTTCACCGCAGAGCGCGACATGGGCACCGAGGGCGCCGGTTCCGCCGATACCGCCATACGCAACGCCATCAACCAGGGGCTCATTCCAGGCCCGCGCCTGCGCATCAGCGGCAACGCCATCGATCTGCTGGGCGGACACGAAGATGCCAATCGCTACAATCCCGCGCAGCACGTGCTTTCCAATGCGGACTACGCCAACTCCGCCGAGCAGATTGTCGAAGTTATGCGCGAGCAGCATAAGGAGGGCTCCGACTTCGCGAAAATTTACGAGACTGGCAGCGACCGTATGGAAGGCGGCGTCCTTCACACGCCGTATCAATACACCGCCGCTCAGCTCACCGCCGCGGTTGAAGAAGCGCATCGTCTCGGCACCGTCGTAGCAGTGCATGCCATGGGCGAACCCGGCACGCTCTATGCAGCGCAGGCCGGCGTGGCATCCATCGATCACGCTACGCACTTGAGCGATGAGACGATTCGCCTGATGAAGGAAAAGGGGATTTTTGCGGTGCCTACCTTCACCATCTTCGACTACTTCGCACATCACCGCGAATCGCAGGATCAGGCCGCAGCCGAAGCTGCAATGCTCGAGTACAAGATCAGTGAATTCAAAAAGCAGTTAGCTGCCAGCGTATCTTTTGCGGTGGGCTCTGATGTGGGTCCCTTCCCGCACGGCACCCAGGCGCGCGAACTCACGCTCATGGTCCAATACGGAATGAAGCCTCTCGCTGTCCTGCAAGCCGACATGATCAATGGGGCAAAACTGCTCGGCTGGCAGGGACAGATCGGCGATCTCAAGCCCGGCTACTTCGCCGATATCATCGCCGTTCCGGCGAATCCGCTCGATGATATTTCAACTTGCGAGCACGTCAGTTTTGTGATGAAGAATGGCGTTGTGCTGCGCCCGTAGCCTGCGGTGACATCTGGAGTTGCCGATGCGCGTCCTTTCAACCGGATGGCTGTGGTTGAGCCTGGGAGTCATAGCAGCGGGAATACTTTGCTTTCGCATCCTCGCGCCGCGCTTCACGAATCCGAATACCCTAGCGACAATTCCTGATTTGTCTGTTACAAGCCCTCTCAACCAACCTGGCGGCGGAGATGCTCCTCCGGAAGCATACGAAATCTATTCCGCACTTTACCAGCAGCCCCAGCAGGAACCACTGGCCTTCGCCGAAGAATCGCGAACAGATATCCCGCAGGTGAACGGAAGCTGTCTGAAACCCTCGACGCCTCAGGAACACGAGATGTCCGATTCTTTTGTGGCCGCCAATCAACAAAGCCATCGATGGGCGAAGAAGTTCACGATTCCAGCCGCGTATTTGCTGCTCTCCCAGTCAGCAACCGCAAAGGCCCTGGATTGCCTTGCGGGCGGTGGAAAAAACGGAGTGGATTGTGGAGTCTATCGGTCACTGCGTCACGTGCGCTATCTCGGTGTTCCCGGCTTCGATCGCGCTCACGATCGAGCATTGGTGTCGGTGGAGAAGATGTGCGGCATGCAGTGCGGTAGCGGCGGAGTCTTCGAAGTAAAGAAAGCAGGCAGCGCGTGGGTCCGCGCAGAACCAAATGATTTCACGCGTGAATGCAGCTGGATGTACTAGTTCAGGAGCTACGCAGATTTCTGCACTGGCGGAGACGTCGTCTCACGGCTGCTTCGAATCTTCTTCATCGCTTCCACAAATCGCCTCGGCTTGATATCAGCCAGTGAATCCTTAACACCTTTGCGATATCCGCCGAGGTAGATCGAATATAGGATTGCGAGCGAGCATCCGATTCCCCAAAGGAATCCGATGCAGAGGCCTAGCAGACCATACGCGCCGAAATCAGACATACAGGCCCCATCTTTCTTGAGAATGCCCTATACCGCCACGGTAAAGGTATCCTCGTGACGCGTCACCGCGTGGTACAGCGTGTCGCGCTCGACGGGAACGCGGCCTGCCTCGGTGATCAGCCGGCAAAGCTCCTTGCGCGTCATGCCCTGCGGTGTAGTCGCGCCGGCATCATGGTAGATCTTCTCCTCGATCACGGTGCCGTCCAGGTCATCGGCGCCGAAGCGGAGAGCAATCTGCGCGATCTTCGGCGTCATCATCTGCCAATACGCCTTGATGTGCGGAAAGTTATCCAGCAGCAGACGGCTCACCGCAATCTGGCGGATATCTGTTAACCCCGTCGTAACCGGAAGATGATCGAGCGGGGTATTCTCCGGATGAAATGCTAGCGGAATGAAAGTCTGAAATCCGCCAGTCTCGTCCTGCAGTGTTCGCAGCTTCAATAGGTGATCCACGCGGTCTTCATCATTCTCAATGTGCCCGTAGAGCATGGTCGCGTTCGATTTGAAGCCATGCTTATGCGCGAGACGCGCCGTTTCCAGCCATTCGTCGCCGTCAATCTTGTGATCGCAGATGATGGAGCGCACGCGCGTTGCAAAAATCTCTGCGCCGCCGCCGGGCATGGAGTCCACGCCTGCCTCGCGCAATTTCACAAGCGTCTGCTCAATCGTCAGCTTCGCGCGCCGCGCCAGGTATGCGACTTCCACCATCGTGAACGCTTTGATATGCACCTTGGGAAAGCGTTCCTTGAGCCCGCGAACGAGATCCAGAAAGTACTCAAAAGGAAGATCAGGGTGTAGCCCGCCAACGATGTGAAACTCGGTAACGGCCTCGCTGTAACCCGATGCTGCCGTTTGCCATGCCTCTTCCAACGCCATCGTATAGCCTGCTGGATCGCCCTTCTTGCGTCCAAAGGCACAGAGCTTGCACGCCGCCACGCATACATTGGTTGGATTGATGTGGCGATTGACGTTAAAGTACGTAACGTCGCCATGCATCCGCTCGCGGACAAGGTTGGCCAGCCAGCCTACCGCCAGCACGTCCTTAGACCGGTAGAGAGCCAGCCCATCTTCGGCATCGAGACGCTCGCCCACCGTTACCTTGCCGGCAATCGGTTCAAGCCTCGAATCGTAGGTGCGAAAACCGGGAATCTGCATGTGTGTAGCCGCTTCAGCCTGCATACTTCGATGATACAGAATACCCGCAAATCTCCTGAAATCTGACTGCGCCGTTCCGGCATTGTTCTGACTTGCCTTCAATTGTTTCGACGCGCGTTCAGCGGAGACGGTGCAATTCGTCTTCGACGCAAAAACGCAGACGGCCCCAACCGCCAAATCCCTTTGTGCACTCAAAAGAAAGAGGTTGACCGGATTCCGGCCAACCTCTAATCAATCGAATTCTGGAACAGGCCCGTGAGGGCCCGTTCCATCCATCAAGGGTTTACTTCTTTTTGGGCGCGGCTGGCTGCTTCTTCGCGTGCGCCTGAGCCTTCTCGCTGAGAAGGGTTCCTGCATCATGTGCGTTGAAGGGATACAGTTGCACCGACTGCTGACCCGTGTTCGCCAATGTGATGTCGACGCGACGATTTTGCGCGAGGTAAATGGTGGTGAGGTTGCGCAGAATCTTTGCTCTCTCTTCATCCGTCAGTTCAGGATTGCTCTGAACGAGCTGCTTTACATCATCCTTCGTGAGCAGATGCGTTTCACCAAGAGCGACTGTGTCGATCGAAGATTCTGGAACGCCCTGTTGGACCAGGAAGTTCTTGACGGTGCCTACGCGCCGTTCAGAAAGCGCCTGGTTGTACTTGTCTCCACCGCGCGGATCGGCATGACCGGTGAGGGTCAGGCGCGCGTCCGGCTTAACCTGCAGGTACGCCTTGAAGTCCGTTGCCAAGGTAGTGAGAATCTGATCCTGGCTGTCTGCCAAGCCCTTATCAGGACGCTTCTCATTCGGCAAAGCAGTCGGGAAGAAGACGCTGTGCAGCAAAAGGCTCGGTGGTGGCGGTGGCGGCGGCGGCGGCGGCGCCTGGATATTGACGCTTGTGCTGCATGTCGCCGTGTGTCCCTTGTCGTCAGTCACTGTGCCGGTAATCTGCACCGGTCCGCTGGAAGCGCCGGTCGAAGAGTACGTTGCCGTGGATCCGCTTCCGCTGATGGTTCCACCCGAAGCCTGGTAGCTGTAGGTGAGCGGACGGTTCTGCGGGCTGACGCCCTGGGCCGTAATGGTCGACGAGTCACCCGGTTTCAGATCGGTCGGGTTCGCTGAGCAGCTCAGTGTCGGCGGCTCGAATTCCTTCACCGTGACAGTCGCGGTGCACGAAGCGCTCTCCCATGGCTTCAGGCCTTCTTTGCCGGGCTTGCCTTCCTTCACCGTACCGTTCACCGTGTAGGTGCCCGGCGCCAGATTGGAGGTGTCCAGCTTTGCCGTCGTGTCGGTTCCAGTCACTCCCTGGCCGGACCAGCCATACACAACGTGATCCTTTGGAAGCAGATTACCGGCCGTTCCCGTAATCGTAACGGGCTCACCCGGGAAAACCGAACTGGGCGAGGCCACGCAGGCGAGGGTCACGGTCGGCGGCGGAGCCATCGTGCCGAAGCTCAGGACAATACCGGTGCTCAAACGCGCCATGTTGAAGTTGCCGCGCGTAACCGGATACATGTTGTCGTGAACATACTGATAGTCGGCCTGGAATACGCGGATCTTCAGGCGGTGGTCGATCCACGGCGTGTTGTAGTCCATACCGCCCCCGGCAGTCAGCACAATACCCCACTTGTTACTGGGGTAGTAAGTGCTGCTAACGCTTTCTCCACCAACCAGTGCATGTACAAACGGCGTGATATCTTCTGTCGGATACCGGACGATCAAGCCACCCGATCCGCCGGAAAACTGGTTATGCACCACGGCCGTGTAGTTGCCGCCGTTCTTGTGGAAGTCGCCTTCCGCTTGCACACCGACATAATTCGTGAAGTAACGCGCCAGGCTGACGATCGCGCAGCAGCTAACTGACTTCGCGCTGTCCTGGGTGGTCCCCGAGATCAGATCTCCCTTGGGGGCCAGATAGCTATATCCGGCAAAAAGGTCCCATTTTGATGGGGACTGGGCCGAAGGTGCATTG
This sequence comes from Occallatibacter sp., assembly GCF_049802275.1. Taxonomy (NCBI): domain Bacteria; kingdom Pseudomonadati; phylum Acidobacteriota; class Terriglobia; order Terriglobales; family Acidobacteriaceae; genus Occallatibacter; species Occallatibacter sp. The sequence goes on from NZ_JBARMD010000555.1 coordinate 6,688, forward strand.
GAAGCGGGCGCGGCCGGCTTCGCAGAATCCTGGGCTACCATTGCCATCGGCATCAAACTCGTACATGCCAAAGTCAACGCCAGGCGGGTAAATTTCGAAACTCGCGAGTGCATGCGTTTCTCCTCCGCAATCAAAAACTGAAAACAGGTTTGGAAATGGTGCCTCTTGCGGACCATTTTCCGGTCAAGACAACGGCTCCTGGCAAAATCCCACATTCAGAGTCAGGGGCACACCACAAATAAACGTAACATAGGTTGTTGGAGCCAGAGTGCACTTTCTGAAGGGGTTTACCAACTGGTATCCCCCATTGGCCGTTGAAAAAGGCTGTACCTTATTCGGACCTGAGCGATCCGGAACAGATAAAGTCTCGCTGACAAATCAAGGACAAAGTAGTGGGTTCCGAGTCTCTGCGCAACTGGAAGAATTGACAGTGGCGCGTTGCAACCGCCAGCTACTCGGCATTCAAAGTCTTCATCAGGCTGCGCGGTTCGCGCTGGATCTTCTCCTGAAGAAGCGTAATGGCGTAGAGAAGCTGTTCGGGTCGTGGCGGGCATCCAGGGACATACACGTCGACCGGGATTACCTGGTTTACTCCCTGCACAATGGCATAGTTGTTAAACACCCCGCCTGAAGTTGCGCAGGCTCCCATCGAGATAACCCACTTTGGCTCTGGCATCTGGTCGTAAAGACGACGAATCACAGGCGCCATCTTTTGCGCTACGCGGCCGGCTACGATCATCAGGTCCGATTGCCGCGGCGAGGGCCGGAATACCTCCGCACCGAAGCGCGCGATATCAAAGCGCGATGCTCCCATCGACATCATTTCGATGGCGCAACAGGCGAGTCCAAAAGTGACGGGCCACACGGAGCTTTTGCGCACCCAGTTCACTGCAAAATCCAGGGTCGTCAGAAATACGCCCTCCGGCTGCTCAAAGCCATAATTGACCTCGTGCAGTTTGGCGCGATTCTTGGCGCTGCTTTCGAGAGCTCCGAAAAGATAGCGATCGCGTTCCTGAATGGTCCCCATTCCAATATCTTACCCTTTTGACCCATGCGGCGATAATCGAACGGTTTGGGAATTTCCGGACAAATTAGGAACCGCCTGACAAAAAGAAACGCGCAGTTTGAATGAACGCGACTCCCGGCCTTTTCCGCAAGGTACGAGGATTCTTTATGGGTCGGGCCTCAGCGATGCGATATTCTTCAATGTTCACAGAAAACTTGCGAGTGGAGCGCCGCGCTAACCAACGCGAAAGCCGGAGTGTAAGAAGGAACTCAGCGCGTATTTTCGATCGCCTCGCGGTTTCGAAAGCCGGCCATTAAACCTGTTATCGGAGTAGGAATGTTCAGTATTCGCTTCAGGGTTGTTCTGCTATCTCTGTTTTTTCTCTTCCCTTCTTTCCTTGCTGCACAGGCTCCAAACCCATCCCCGCAAGCTGTTGTATCTCAGAGCGATCTGAAATCCCTTCAGGACGCGATTCACGCTGCCCAAATGAATGCCGACAATGCCTGGATGCTGGTATCGGCGGCGCTGGTGCTGCTGATGACCGGACCCGGCCTGGCTTTGTTTTATGGCGGACTGGTACGGCGCAAGAACATTCTCGGCACCATGATGCAAAGTTTCGCCATGATGGGACTGATCACAATCCTCTGGGCAATCGTGGGATACTCGCTCGCTTTTGCGCACGGCACCAGCTTTATTGGCGGATTCGAGCATATTTTCCTGCGTGGAGTGGGCCTTACGCCCAATCCAGACTACGCGGCCACGATTCCAGAGCAAACCTACATGATCTACCAGCTCATGTTCGCCATCATCACCCCGGCTCTGATCACCGGCGCCTTTGCCGAACGCATGAAGTTCAGCGCGATGGCCGTGTTTCTCTCGCTCTGGTCGCTGATTGTTTATAGCCCGATGGCGCACATGGTGTGGGGAGTAGGCGGCCTTCTGAATGCAAACGGCGGGCACATTCCCTCGCTCGACTTTGCCGGTGGCACCGTAGTCCATGTCACCTCGGGCGTCTCGGCCCTTGTGACTGCCCTTTACCTGGGTAAGCGCATCGGGTATCCCCACACCAACATGCCTCCCCATTCCATGGTGCTCAGCTTTATCGGGGCCTGCCTGCTGTGGGTGGGCTGGTTCGGATTCAATGCTGGTAGCGCGTTGGGATCCGGTCCGCTGGCCACAAGCGCATTTATCAATACTCACTTTGCAGCCGCCGCCGCCGCCCTCGGCTGGACCATCGCTGAATGGATCCACAACGGTAAGCCAACGGCGCTCGGCGCCATCTCCGGAGCGGTAGCCGGCCTGGTTGCAATCACGCCCGCATCGGGATTCGTACGGCCGTTTCCCGCGTTGCTTATCGGACTGCTCGCCGGCCTCTTCTGTTCGTTCATGGTGTTCAAAGTCAAGAGCTGGTTCAGATATGACGATTCTCTCGATGCCTTCGGCGTACACGGAGCCGGAGGAACACTCGGCGCGTTGCTCACCGGCCTGTTCGCGACCAAAGCGATTAACGCAGCCTTCGGGCCAAACGCGGCCACCGGCGCAATCGACGGACATTGGGGCCAGTTGCTGAACCAGGCTGCCGGAGTGGGAATTGCCTGGACCATTTCCGCCGTCGGCACCCTCATTCTGCTCTTCCTTGTCGACAAGACAATCGGACTCCGTGTGTCCTCGGAGGATGAAAACACTGGCCTTGATCTTTCCCAGCACGGGGAAGAAGGTTACGACCTGAATTCCTGATGAAAAGATCGGGCCGGATATAGACCACTCTGCTGTCCAGCCTGATACGCTACCAACCGAGGCAATCAAAGCATGCTCAAGATTGAAGCGATTATCCAGCCTTCCAAACTCGATGCGGTCAAAGACGCGCTGCTCGAGATCGGCATTGAAGGCATGACGATTCTGGAGGCCCGCGGACACGGCCGCCAGAAGGGCCATACCGAGTTCTACCGTGGCCGTGAATATACCGTTGACCTTCTCCCCAAGGTGAAAATCGAGATGGTCGTGCTCGACGAGATGAAGGAAAAGGCGATCGCTGCAATCGGCTCTGCGGCGCGCACAGGACGAATTGGCGACGGCAAAATCTTCGTGAGCCGGGTTGAAGAAGCCATCCGAATTCGCAACGACGAGCGCGGCGAAACAGCGCTCTAATCCAGAGAGCCATAAACTCGCACTGCAGGTCAAACGGCGACGTCTGCAGTGTTTCCCATCCAGAAAACCTCGCTATCGACCCGGGGCTGTCTTCCGCAATTTTCGGGGAGATCGACCCATTTCCCCCACCCCGCTGGAAAATCGCTTATTCTGATACAACATCATTTAAGCGTCGGCGAAGCCCTTCAAATTACACTCATGAATCCAGTCGCTTTAGCGGTTGACGATCTTCGGGATCAGTATCTCCGGGAGATGGCGCTTGTCCGCCAGACCTGCGAGCGTACCGGGGACGGTACCGCTGCGATCCGCCGGCGCTCGGCAGTGGTCGACCGTATCCTGATTGAAATGTGGCGACGGGCGTTCGCCGGCCAGCCTGCGCAGAATGTATCTCTGCTGGCCCTCGGCGGCTACGGACGCAAAGATCTCTTCCCCTATTCCGACATCGACGTGCTCTTCGCCTTCGCCGACGAGAAGACCGAGGAGCAGACCCGGGAAGCCGTCCGATCGATCATTCAGGGCATGTGGGATATCGGCCTTCGCGCCAGTCCGAGCTCGCGGACGGTGAAAGAAGCCGGCAAGTTCGATCCCGACAATCTCGAGTTCACCCTGGCCACGCTCGACCGCCGCTTCCTCGCCGGCCAGTTCCCTCTCTACCAGCAGCTTCATCAGACGGTCTTCCCAGGTCTGGTTCTGAGCGAGTGGAACACCATCACCCAGAAGCTCGGTGAGATTGCACGCGCCCGCCACGCCAAGTACGGCAACACCATCTTCCATCTCGAACCAAATTTGAAGGAATGCCCCGGCGGGCTGCGCGATTACCACCTTGCCGTCTGGTTTGCCCTGCTCTTCCATCTCAAGGAAACCAAGGAGTGGCCCCGGCAGCGCGGCGGAGTCTTCCAGAGCGCCCGCGGAGATGCCGAGGCCGCATTCGATTTCCTAGCCGCCGCGCGATGTTTCCTTCATTTCCGCCACGGGCGCGACGACAACACGCTGGATTGGCAGTCACAGGACGAAGCCGCGGCCAACTCTATCGGGCTTGAGACACGGGGCACCGCCGACCCCGCTTACTGGATGCGCACCTACTACCGGCATGCGCGCGTCATCTATCGCCGCGCCGCGCTTCTGATGGAGCACCTGCCGGCGCCGGTCAGCTTCTACCGCCAGTTCCGGCGGCGGCGCACACCGATTGCAGGCACCGACTTCATTCTCGACCAGGGTCGCATCGACATCCTCCCCGGCGCGCAATTCAGCGATACCGCGGCCATCCTGCGTATCTTCTCGCTGATGGCGACGCATGGCTACGCACTGTCGCAGGCGGCCGAAGATCGCATTACCGATGCGCTGCCTGCTCTCGCTATCCATATCCCCGAGGGTCCGTATCTCTGGAATGCTTTGCGTGAAGTGCTGCTAGGGCCGCATGCGGCACACGCGCTCCGGACCATGCACGCACTCGGCGTCCTGGAGATGCTGATTCCAGAATTCCACGGCATCGATGCACTGGTAATTCGCGACAGCTATCACCGCTACACGGTCGATGAGCACACGTTTCTCACCATCGACAACGTGCACAGCCTGCGCCAGCCAGCGCACGACTACGAACAGCGACTGGCGCAACTGCTTCCCGAAATTGATCGCCTCGATCTCTTCCTGCTCTCGCTGCTGCTGCACGATACCGGCAAGGGCCGGCGCAGCGGCGAACATACCGGGCAGAGTGTCGAGCTCGCAGACAGCTTCATGGCGCGGCTGGACTTTGACGCAGAAGAGCGCGATTCCGTTCTCAAGCTCATTCGCCTGCATCTGGAAATGTCGAACGCGCTGCGCAGGGACATCTTTGACGCTGAGAATGTTCGAGCTTTCTCTGAAAAGATTGGTAGCCCGGCACTCTTGAAGATGCTTACGCTGATGACCTATGCGGACATCAAGGCCGTGAACCCGGAAGCACTGACACCATGGAAGGCCGAAAACCTGTGGCAACTCTACATGGCGACAGCAAATTTCATGGACCGCAGCGTCGACGAGGTTCGCTATCACGCTGCCATCGATCCGACGCTGCTGAATCGCATCCGATCGATGGTGCCGTCGAGTCAGTACGATGCGCTGCACCAGTTTCTCGAAGGGCTTCCGCAGCGGTACCTTCAGACTCGTCTCCCGGAGCACATCCGCAACCACTTCCAGCTCGCCGCAAATCTCGACAAGAGTCCCGTCCAGCTTGACCTTCGGCCTCACCGCCAGCTTTTCGATCTCACTGTGATCGTGCGCGACCGCAGCCGCCTGTTTGCGGACGTGGCTGGTGCGCTTGCAGCCTGGGGTATGAATATCGTGAAAGCCGGCGCATTTTCCAACGATGCCGGTGTTGTGGTCGACAGCTTCCAATTCACCGATGTTTTTCGCACCATCGAACTGAATCCGAGCGAGAAAGACCGCTTCCTCGAATACGTTCACGATGTGGTCGCACAAAAAGTTCCGGTGGAGCAGATGCTGGAAGCACGCCGCCACGCAAGCAATCCCGCTAGCGTCAAGCTTGAAGTTGCAACGCGGCTGCAATTCGACTCGGAGTCTTCGACGCACTCGACGTTACTGCAGGTAGTCGCGCAGGACGTCCCCGGGCTGCTGCGCCAAATCGCTCTCACTCTTAGCACTCATAAGTGCAACATCGAGGTTGCGCTTATCGATACCGAAGGCGAAACAGCGATTGACGTTTTCTACCTGACGCAAAGTGGCGCTAAGCTCAGCAACGAAACGCAGCACGCACTTGCCGCCGATTTGACCGCTGCGATCAATCAGCTCCGCGCCCCGGTAGGCGCCTAGAACCTGTCTCCCAAACCACGTTCATCAACTCGTTCAGTCGTTATCGCAGGGGTCTCTCGTCAATACGAGACTCCGGTGTCAGGGCTCTAGGACTTTCCTGCGTGGTCACCATATTCCCAGTCGAAGGGGACGCCGTTGTCGCCCAGGATGAACCGGACCAGTTCGGCAAAACCTGCTTCGGAGCGAACGTCGTTGGCAAGAATCAGGGCGCAGCGCTGACTCTTCTCAAGGCACACCATGGTATTTGCAGTCTGACCGTCATGACCGCCTTTGTAAAAGCCAGGACCTTGCGGGCCTTCAAATACGATGACGCCCAGACCCGAATACAAGTCCTTGCGCTGTTGGCTCACGGGCGCATCAGGGAGAAAGAGTGGGAACAGGCTTGCTGTGGGAATGTGCAGGACAGGTTTTGTCATCTCGGCGCGCGAGGCTTCACTCAGCCCGTCGCCGCTCACAAGGCCAGCCGTAAACGCGGAAAGATCAGTGATCGTCGTGTTCATCGACCCCGCGGCGCGCACTTTGCTGCGCTTGTCGTGGGGTTGTGGCTGACCCTGGTCGTTCCAGCCATCGGCTACGTTGGGGTCCTGTCCGTTACGCCACGTCAGGCTTGTGCGCGTCATTCCCAGGCGGTCGAAGTTGGCCTTAGTTAGATCGCCAACGTCCAGCCCCAATCCCTGCGCCTTGCGCCCATGCTCAACCACGAATTGCAAGAGAATGAATCCCTCGCCGGAATAGCTGAAGCGGGTGCCCGGTTGAAAGTGGATGCGCAGCTTCTGGTCGGGTTCGATGAACCAGAAGTTGCTGAAGCCTGTGGAATGATTCAGACACATGCGGGGAGTGATCGTTTTCCACCGCGGGTCATCGGCTAGATCCTTGTACGGTCCGTATTTGTCCGGAAAGACCGGATCGGGGCCGTACGTGGGGAGCGGATTGTCGAGATCATTCTGGATGGGCTCGTCCAGCTTCAGCTTGCCTTGATCGACCAGTTGCAGCACGGTGTACGCAAATACTGTTTTAGTGAGGGATGCACCGTACATCACCGTGTCTGTGGTGAGCGGATCGCCTTTAGAGTCGCGGATACCATAGGCATGGACGTAGGTAACTTTGCCGTGATCGATGACCGCAACAGCCATGCCGTTTGCTTTGGTGCGGGTCATGATCTTGCCCACTTCGCCATCGATGGCGGCGCCGTTGGGTATCGTCTGCGCCAGTGCGGCCACGGGAACGCAAAGAGCAGCAAAAGCCAGGACAGTCAACGGACGAAGCACGTTCCACATTCTCATTGGGGAATTCCTCTTGTAACTGTATTGTGGTGAGCCACGGCGAGGATCTGTTGGCCTGGACAACTATACGCACTGTTACTCAAGAGTGTTCACGAGGTGCCCCAAAGTGACAGTCCGGAATGAGGCCTGCGGAATGTAAATCTCCTTGAGGCCGAAGAGCGGAAAACTCGTGTCAGGCAGATAAAATGTTTTCATGGCCGCACTGATAGACGCAATCGACATCAAGCGCAAGATGTACTTCGAGCTTGAAAACACCCCTTACTACTGCCTCGACGTGGATGTTTCTACGCCCACCGCGCGCGGTGGACAGACGCTGGTTCGTCTGAAGATGCGCAACCTGCTTACGCGCGCGGTCTTCGACAAGACATTCAAGGCGGGCGAGAAGTTCAAGGAGCCGGATCTTGAGACGATTGAGGCTTCTTACCTCTACTCCGACGGCGATGCTTCGTACTTCATGGACCAGGAGACCTTCGACACAATTCCTCTGACGCCGGAAAAACTCGGCGACGCTCTGCAGTTTCTCACCGAAGGCGTCATCATCAAAATCGATAAATTCAACGGCAACCCGATCGGATTGCAATTGCCCGAGAAGGTCGAACTTGCCGTGGCGTATACCGAGCCCGGGGCGCGCGGCAATACCGCCAGCGGCGCAGTAACAAAGCACGCGAGACTTGAGACAGGTCTTGAGATCAGGGTGCCATTCTTCGTGGAAGAGGGCGAAAAGGTGAAGGTCTACACCGAGACACGCGAATTCGCGGGTCGCGCATAATGCCGATTCCCGCCGGACGCGGCAGGATTCTCATCTCGGCCCTATCAACGGGTTTGTAAACTACATCGGCATCTGATTCCCGAGTCCTCTTTCGCGAGAACATCATGCCTGAGGCTCTTCGGCTTTCGCTTCTCGCCGGTGTCGCGTTCGTTGCGGCGCTGCTGGCGGCGGTTACCGGGTTCGGTGGCGCAGCGGTGTTGCTGCCAATGCTTGTGTTCGTCTTCGGCGTGCGCGAGGCAATCCCAATTCTCACTGTCGCGCAACTGATTGGCAATGGAAGCCGCGTGTGGTTCAACCGGCACGAATTGAACTGGCGTGTCGTGGCATGGTTCGCGCTAGGCGGCGTGCCGATGGCGCTGTTGGGCGGATTTCTCTTTGCCCACGCGCCGCTAGCGGCACTAACGCGGATTCTGGGAACGTTTCTCATTCTCATCGTCGTGTTGCGCCATTTGCCAAAACTTTCTGCGTTCAAGCCGCCATTACGGTCGTTCGCGCTGATCGGCGCCGCGTCGAGTTTTCTTTCGGCACTGCTGGGCAGCGTGGGTCCGCTGATGGCGCCGTTCTTTCTTGCCTACGGGCTTGTAAAGGGCGCGTATATCGGGACCGAAGCGCTTTCGACAGTGGTGATGCACGTCGCGAAACTGGTCGCCTATCGCGAGTCGGCGGTGCTGCCCATACGTGCGATCGTGAGTGGCCTCGCGTTGGGGCCGATCATGGTGGCAGGATCATTTGCCGGAAAACGCGTCGTCGACCGCCTCCCGGAGCGTGTATTTGTGCTGATTATCGACTTGACGCTGCTCGCTGCCGGTGTCCTGTTCCTGGCGGGGTGGAGCAAGCTGTAAGCCACACTGACATGGGCACGAGAACGTACAAGAAATGGGTACCCCTCAGAATCAATGGAGCGCTAATATCTCCGGCAAGCCATGGCCTCTAGGATATTGGCGAGGCGATGGCTCTATTTGAGATAGGCGCGAACCAGATCAATGAGATCCTCTGCGAGTTCGGGAGCGATCTGCTCCTTGGCGCCGTCGACGAGATGGAAGCGAATGTGCGTCTCCATGATCTCTCCCATCAAGCCATTGACTCCGCCGCGTACTGCGGCAAGCAGCATCAACTGCCCCCCACAGTCTTCGTCGGTGTTGACCAGGCGCTCGACAGCATCGAGCTGGCCGCGCAGCCGGCGCACACGCTGGAGCAGTTTCAATTTCTCGCGGTCATGCATGGACATGGAAAATCACCTCTTAAAATATACCCACCCTGGGTATAGTATAAACCATACGGGGGTATATCTACCTCCTTATCTTAGCGCCGGAATCTTTGTGAAAGGCTCGAAATGTTCTCCCCCATTCAGCGTCGCCTTTGTACAGCCCTGCTGATTGAGCTGTTTTTTGCTTCAGGGGCCGGCATTGTCGGTGCCCAGTCGTTTGAATCAACTAATGCTTTCCCCTCGGCGCCGGAACCCAACTGCCAACGCCGGGTGATATTGCCACCTTTAGACACCTTGATTGCGCACAGCGACTCGGGGCCGGTCGGCAAACCAGTCGCCGATCAAAACACTCCTTCGGATCCATCGCAGACACCGGTGCTGACCATGTTTCCGCATCCGGAAGACGCACGTTACTGGATTTCCGGTCAGGCGAACATCATCTTCCAGGGACGGCTTCCGTTTCACTCGCTGTACGAGGGGACAAATAGTTTTCGCAATTCGGCGGAGTACAAAACGTCGATGGTAGGCACGTTGTACACGGGGATGAGGCGGAATCGGTCGGTTCGGTACAACACCGATTTCATCTTCGATATGGAACTAGCAGCGGGGCGCGGGCTAAGTGAGGCACTGGGGCTGGCGGGATTCACAAATCTGGATGTGGTGCGTAATCCGAATCTTGGCGCAACACCTTACATTGCGCGCTACGAGATACACCAGGTATTCGGGCTGACGGACACGACAACCAGCCAGGAGCCAAACTTCTTTGCGCTGGCTTCGACTGTGCCAGAGAGGCGGGTGGAGTTTCGCATCGGCAAGATGACGCTGCCGGATTTCTTTGATGTGAATGCGATTGGATCGGACAGCCACTTGCAATTCCTGAACTGGACGGTCGACAACAACGGTGCCTGGGACTACGCGGCCGATACACGCGGCTACACCGTGGGTGGCATGGCGGAGTACGACGATCTCAATTGGAGCTTTCGTTACGGGATTTACGCAATGCCCACCGTCGCCAATGGCATCGATCTCGATTGGGCGTTCAGCCGCGCGAACGGGCAGAACGGCGAGTTTGAGCTGCGACGCGGTTGGATTCCAAAGCGCAAGGGCGTGTCGCGGCTGCTCTTCTATGGCAATCATGCGCACATGGGGGTGTATCGAGAAGCAGTGCAGGCGTACCTGGCGGGGACGGACCCGACGCCCACCATCACAGCGCACGAGCACTTTGGCGCGCTGAAATACGGCTTTGGCTACAACACCGAACAGGAGTTGACTGCAAATCTCAGCGTATTCGGGCGGTTCGGATGGAATGAAGGCCAGCACGAGTCGTTTGCTTACACCGAGGTAGACCAGACCGTGGAAGCAGGCGCGGAATATTTTGGGAATCAGTGGCAACGGCCCAACGACAAGGTTGCGATAGCGGTAGTATCGAATGCAATCAAGCGCGATCATCAGAACTATCTGCGCTTGGGCGGCCTGGGGTTCCTGCTTGGAGACGGCAACCTGAACTATGGCCGCGAGAACATTGTGGAAAGCTATTACACCTGGCACGCGTGGAAGGGCATGTTTTACTCAGTGAACGTTCAGCACATTAACGATCCCGGGTATAACCGCGATCGCGGGCCGGCGTGGGTAGGATCGGCGCGAATGCACGTGGATTTCTAGCGCGCCAGGTGATCCACGCTGGGTGCTCCTTTTCCGCGAAGCATATCCGATAGATCCTCGATCCGCTCATCGAGCAGATTCAACTTTCTTGATATCCCCTGGATCTCGGACTCGGCGCGACGATTGACGTCGAAATCGAGTTCGCCACGCAACCTGTCTTTGGTGTCCTGCCGATTCTGGCTCATCATGATGACCGGAGCCTGGATGGCGGCAAGCATGGATAGAAACAGGTTGAGCAGGATGAATGGGTACGGATCCCACGCTTTCCTGTCGAGGATCACGTTCGCCATTGTGTACACAATCAGGACAACTGCAAACGTAATGATGAAGGTCCACGAGCCGCCAAAGCCCGCTACAGCGTCCGCGATCCGTTCTCCTGCGGTCATTTCCCTTTCGATGATCTCGTTGGGATTGCGGGTCACGCGCCCTCTCACCAATTGATGCGCGACGTGATACTGGTGGCCCAGCGTGGTAAGCAGATCCATTCCCGCCATTGGCTTGCGCTTAAGAAGGATCTCGATATCATCGCGAGACACCTCGAGGCAGGATGAGTCTTCGAGCGCAAAGGCGCTGGTTTGGTGAGGCGTCTGTTCAAGCATGGATGCGAAACCAAAGAACTCGCCTTTTCCAGGCTCATCGACGACGACCTCCTGCTGGTCGTCGTCGACGGTTGTGACCTTGACTCTGCCCGAGACCATGACATAAGCCATGCCGGGCTCGCCGGCTTTGTAAATACGCTCGCGGGCGGCGAAGGTTTTGACTTCAACTTGTTCGGCAAGGACTGCGGTTTCGTCGTCATCGAGCAGCGAGAAAAGCGGGACGCTCCTCAGCACTTCGGGCTTGCATGTCATGGCGTTCTCCATTGTGGCGATGGTGAGGTGAGCTGATTGAATGCGGACTGCGCGGCGGCATGGGTGCGTCGAAGGGGAAAGTCTACTTCAAAGCCTATCTGGCCGCCTATTCTGGGACTGGCAATGTGGCTGCCACCGAGGACGGCAAACGTGACACTCATGCGGTTGTTGAGCTGATATATGCCTCCGGAAAGGGCCTGCAACTGATCTTTGCCCAGGCCGCTGGTATCAGCGATGGCGCCATAGAGTTCTGCGCCGAGCGTGAGGTGCGGGGTGAAGTCGTGCTGGAACGAAAGGCCACCGGTGTAGACATGGCCTCGCGTGGTTTGCACACCGAGGACACCGGTGCTGGTGTTGCCGGCGAACAGGAATCCGAAGTTGGCGTCGATCCTGCTCTTATCCGAAAACGGTTCCTGCGCGATAGCGTTGAGCCAGTAGTCCGTAAGACCGGAGCCGAGGTCCTGGCTGGAATCGCCTGTGGGGAATTCGATGTACAGGCTGGCGGAGAGTGCCGGAACGCTCATCGGGTCGGATGTCTTGTAGAAATTCCACTTCACGCCCAGGTCGGTATCGCCGAGGCCGGCCGAGGACGCGGACCCGGAGGTTCGGTAGATGTCAAGATAAGGGAAATCGACGTCGAGTTCGAGGTTGTGGGGCAGGCCGTAGTTGAATTTGAAGTTTGCGGTGTTCTGGCGGAGGTCAGGAAACTGTGCGGATTGGAGACCGTCGAATTCGTTGAAGAACTCAAAATGCAGAGTTCCGCGGTCGGTGACGTCGGCGTTATCCGTGTAAAACGGCATCTGCGCGAGCATCGGCCCAGAGGCGAACATGCAGATTAGGGATAAGAGAAGCCGCCTTGCTCGATGCATGTAGTTGCAATTCACTATACCGGGATTGAATTCAAATAAAATATCAATGCCGCGTTAAAAGCTTGAGGTCGATCGAGACGTCGAAATGCGAGTCTTGCTTTGCACATGGTAAGGCGGCTGCACCCGTACAATGTTGATGATTCCGAAGCGAGGTGGGCAGTGAGCGCCGAAGTCGAACCATGTGTGCTGGTCTACGACGTTGGAGGCAGCCATATTTCTGCCGCTGTGTGCTTCAAACAGGGCTTCCGGCTAGGAACCGTCGTTCGTGCCAATCAGCCTGAGGAGCAGTCAAGCGAGGCCTTCGTCGAAGTGTTGTACTCGCTGGGGAAAAAGACGGCTGAGAACATCGAAGGCGTGCAGGGCGCGGAGTTGGCGATGCCGGGTCCATTTGACTATGCCAAGGGCATTAGCTGGGCGAAGCACAAGATGCCGTTCCTGTATGGCGTGAACGTAAGCGAGGCGTTGGCGGCACGTTTCGGATGGAAGGCAAGCCAGGTGCGCTTTCTGAATGACGCGGCGGCTTACCTGCTGGGCGAGGTTGGCGCGGGTGCGGCGCGGGGAGTAAAGCGCGTCGTGGTCTTCACGCTGGGAACGGGCGTGGGTTCGGGCTTTGCCGTGGATGGGCGCGTCGTGACGGAGGGCAAGGGCGTGCCTCCGGGCGGGGAGATCTGGAATGTCCCCTATGAAGGCGGCATCGTCGAAGACCAGATCTCGACACGCGCGTTGCAGCGTGCGTACAAAGAGCGCAAAGGACAGGAACGCGAGGTTGCGTCGATCGCGCACTATGCGACGGGCGGCGAGCCGGTTTCGGTTGCGGTCTTCGAGGAGTTCGGCAAGACTCTTGGAATTGCAATGAAGCGGCTGCTGGCTGACTTCGCGCCGGATGTGGTGGTGCTGGGCGGCGGGATTTCGCGATCTGCGCATTTGTTCTTGCCCGCTGCCAAGGCCGAGTTGGCTGGCACGAATTTCGAGGTCCGAATCGCGGAGCTTGGCGATAATGCTCCGCTCGCCGGGGCTGGCGTGGAGTGGTTCGGTCAGGTTTCGCGCGAGTCCGGATTATAGATTCTCGGGATTGTCACGATCGCGTGCGGTTGCCCCACGATAGCCTGCGCTCTAGATGAAACCTGTCGGTTGCGCAGATCATTCTTGAGGGAACGGACAGCTATCGAGCCGAGCCTGCGGGCTGCGCTAGCGACTGCTTCTCCGGATCCGGGGGCAGCGTGTAAATCACTTCGCCGGGTTTGGCGTAGTGAAGCTTTTCCCGGGCTTCGTGTTCGATGGCGCTGGGGTCGGACTTGAGGTGCTCGACGTGATTGCGCAGACGGGCATTCTCCTGCTGGAGATCGTCGATCTCGTGCTTCAACTGCTTTTCCTGGTTGCGCTGCTGATACCACGTCGACACGCCATGACGGCCGTTGATTACACTCCAGGCAAAGAGAAGGGCGAGGGCGACGGCGAACAGCGTGCCGGCAGGACGCCAACCCTGCTGAGCCCAATCCATGGCGCGCTGACGAAATGGAAGCGGCTCGCCGGCCGCTTCCTTTTTTTCACTGAACAGATTCGGTTGTTGCTGCATTCGGCCTCTACGGATCAACCTTGTACGAATTTCTCTGCTGCCGATCGGAGCGCTGCCATGTCTTTCTCTGAGCGCACCTCGGTATATGCCCTTACCACGGGTTCCGTTCCCGAAAGGCGGAAGCAGACCCACGAGCCATCGTCAAGGATCAGCTTGAGACCGTCAGTGCGCACTACACCGGTGACCTTGCGCCCGCCGAGCTCGGTGGGATCCTTCTTCAATTCTTCAGTGAACGCGGCCTTCCGCTCCGGGGTCAAGTGGAAGTTCTCGCGAACTGGGTAGAAGGAACCAACCTTGGCAAACAGTTCCTTGAGCTGGCGGCCCAGGCTTTTCTTGCGGGCGGCCACCATTTCCGCCACAAGCAAGCCGGCGATGATGCCGTCCTTCTCAGGCACGTGTCCGCGGATGGTGAGGCCAGCGGATTCCTCGCCGCCGATGGCGATCTTGTCGGCGATGATGAGCTCGCCGATGTACTTGAAGCCGACCGGCGTCTCGAAGAGCGGTACCTTGTGATACTCGGCAAGCGCATTGACGAGGTTGGTGGTGGCCACTGATTTGGCAACGCCGTTCTTCCAGCCGCGGGTTTCGACGAGGTAGTCGAACAGCAACGCGATGATGTAGTTGGGCTGAATGAAGGTGCCATCTTCGTCGACGATGCCGAAGCGGTCGGCGTCTCCGTCGGTAGCGATGCCAATCTTCGCGCCAAACTCCTTCATCTTCTTTTTGCAGTCGCCCAGCAGGTGGTCGTCGGGCTCCGGGGCGTGACCGCCGAAGAGGACGTCTCGGTAGTCGTGGACGGTGGCAACTTCGACGCCCGCCTCGCGCAGGATGTGGCAACTGTAGCCGCGACCCGCTCCCCAGAAGGGATCGAAAACGACCTTGATGTGGGAGTTGGCGATGGTCTTGAGATCGACGAGTTCGCCGAGCCGGTGCAGGAAACCGGGCTTTACGTCTTCGTTTTCAAAGCCGCCGTCGGGCGGATCGGCGTGGGGGATTTTATCTTCGGTGTTGGCATTGATGGCGGCTTCGATCTGTTTTGTGACTTCGGGTAGTGCCGGGGCCCCATCGTGGGTGGAGAACTTGATGCCGTTGTATTCCGGTGGATTGTGCGAGGCGGTGAAGTTGATGGCGCCGGAGGTCTTTAGCGCCCGAACGGCGTAGGCAATGGCCGGCGTAGGCGCGGCATCGGGAATGACGATGGGGGTGATGCCGGCACCGGCAAGGATCCTTGCGGCTTCGGCGACGAAGCTTTCCCCAAGGAACCGCGGATCGCGACCGACAAGGACCCGGTGAGGCTCGGGCTGGGTTTTGACGTATGCGGCGATGCCTGCGATGGCGAGGCGAATGTTGGCCAGCGTAAATTCGTCGGCAACGATGGCCCTCCAACCGGAGGTGCCGAATTTAATGACGGAACTCATCGATTGTTCTCCTCAAGCGGCCCTGGATCCGCAGAATGTATGCATTAGGATGCGCAAGCCGCAAGGAACATACTGCAACACCGGGGGGAAGTCGGCAAGTTCGGGAAAATCGACGCGAGAGCGGCGAACCGGAGGACTGGACAAAATGGGTTACTTTGATTCATCAGGCGAAAATTGTGATCGGAAGTGACGGCTTCAGTTCGTACACTGGACTCGGGAGAACGAAATGCTCGAAGCGAACCCGCAGGCACGGATTGTCTTGACCACCGAAAGCACGCTGGATGAAGCCAACAAGCTGGGCCGCACGCTGGTAGAGGAGCGGCTGGTGGCATGCGCCACGCTGCTGCCGGTTGTCCAGTCGATTTATTTCTGGAAAGACCACATCCATTCCGCTCCTGAAACCATGGTCATGTTGAAGACGAGCGCGGATAAGATCGAGGCCCTGGAAGCACGCATGCGCGAGTTGCACAGTTACCGCATACCGGAGTTCCTGGTCATTCCAGTGGAACAGGGCAGCAAGATCTACCTCGATTGGTTATTTGGAACCCTGGCAGAGCATAAGTAGCGGCGAATGCCGCTAATTCTTTGCGCCGCGCCAGCATCCGGGCGCGGCCGGGATCTTTCGCGTATCTGATATTCTGAGCTTCAGCTGTTATGCGTTGGCTCTTTATTGCTCTTTTGATTTCGGTAGCCGGGTTGCTGGCGGCGGCTGCGGGTATGGTGCACCACATCCTGCGACAACGCACAGTGCTTAAAAGTCAACTGCCTGAAGGCGACGCCGTTGTGATCGGGAAAACCGAAGCATCCGACTTGGAGTCAGAAAGTTAAGGAAACAAACGTGGAAAACGGAATTTCGAAGCCCATGGCTTCAGAGATCGCGTATCCTGCCGCGTCACAGGGATTGCGCACCGCCGGAATCGTGCTGGCGGGTAGCGCCCTGGTAGCGTTCTGCTCGCACATCACTCTCCCGCTTTGGTTTACACCGGTTCCGTTGACCCTGCAGCCCTTTGCCGTGGTTCTACTTGGACTTCTACTTCGACCGCGCGTGGCAGCCGCCACACTGGGAGCTTACCTGGTTGAAGGTGCGTTGGGGCTGCCGGTGTTCGCGCCCGGAATAGCCTTTGGGGCTGGCATGGCGCACCTGCTCGGACCGACCGGCGGATATCTGATGTCGTATCCGGCCGCGGCAGCCTCGATCGCGTATCTGTGGAGGCGCAGCGGGCGAGGATTTTCGGCTGCATTGTCAAGCGCGGCCATTGGCAACGTGGTTATTCTTTTGTGCGGGTTTGCGTGGCTTGCGGCGTGGACGCATGGTTCTTTAAGAACTGCTTTCGCGCTGGCGGTCCTTCCCTTCCTTCCAGGCGACGCGCTAAAGGTGGTGGCCGCTGCGGCCATTGCCAAGGGGCTCGAACGGGTTCGCCGCAGCCGCTAACGGCGCACCGTCGCCAAACCGCATTGTGGTTTTTGTTGAAAGGATCTTTGTCTCAGTGAGCACCAAGCATTCTGAATCAGCCGTCTTGAATTCGACCCGGGAAATTTCTATTGCACATAGCCCCGACTCGGATGATGCCTTCATGTTCTATGGCCTGGCCACCAATAAAGTTCGGGTGCCGGGATACAAGTTTTCCCATACCCTGTGCGATATCGAAACCCTGAACCGTCGCGCACAGGACGAGGCCTTTTACGACGTGACGGCGATCAGCTTCCACGCCTATCCTTACATCCAGGAAAACTATGCGCTGATGGGCTGCGGCGGCAGCGTAGGCGAGGGCTACGGGCCGATGGTTATCTCGCAGCGCCCCCTGGCGCTTGACGATCTGAAGCGCGTAAAGGTGGCCGTACCGGGCACAATGACCACGGCGTACCTGGCGCTGAAGATCTTCAATCCGGAAATTGAGACGGAGGTCGTCCCCTTCGACCAGATCATTCCTGAAGTGCTGGCCGGCAAGTACGAGGCGGGGCTCATTATTCACGAAGGGCAGCTGACCTATTCGAGAAGCGGTCTCCACAAGATCATTGATCTCGGCGTGTGGTGGAGAGAAACGACAAAGCTGGTGCTGCCTTTGGGCGGCAACGCGATTCGGCGCTCGCTGGGAGCCGATTCGCACAAGATCATCTCGAAGGCGCTGCGCGACAGCATCCAGCACGGGCTCGATCATCGGGAGCAGGCACTGGAATACGCCATGCAGTTCGCGCGCGATCTGGACACCAGCCTGGCGAGCCGCTTTGTCAGCATGTATGTGAATGAGCGGACGCTGGACTATGGTCCAGACGGACGCGAGGCAATCCGCAAGCTGCTGGATCTTGGTTATGAGCGCGGAATCATTCCCATCGCACCCAAGGTCGAGTTCGTCGACTGAGGGCGGCTTCAGACCAGGTAATTTGAATCTGCCAATTTTCTCGGAACTGTTCTAAAGATTCTCTAATCTCGGCCGATGCAATTGGGTATTGGGGCAAGCCAATGCTTTTGAGTCGAGATGAGCTTGTGTCTGCGCTTTTTTGCGAGACCGACCGGGCGCAGCGCCTGAAGATGCCGCTGGCGCTGATTCACATCGGATTTGCGGATCAGGTAAGCCGGCAATCTGCGCACGAAAACGCTCGAGACGAAGAAACGGTGCGCCTGATCGTTGAGGGCGTCACGCGGATATTGCGCTGCTACGATTCCGTGGGTCGCGACGCCGACGGAGAGCTAGCCCTGATCCTGCCGGGGTGCAGCCTCTTCAATGCGAAAACTCTGGCTGAGCGCATACGCGACGGCGTTTTTGGATCACCATTCGAAGTCTGTGGTGAGGAGATTCGCCTGAAAGCCTGCTTCGGCGTCGTGTCTAGCCTCGGTCGGTCGCCGTTTGTGGTGTTGCGCGAGGCCAGGAAAGCATTGCAGCGAGCACAAGCAACGGGATTGGGGTCGATTCATTGCCTGGGAGCAGCGGATGAATTGGACCCTGGTGGGTTCCTTGTCCCCGTTCTGCAGGACGAATCGCTACGGTGGTAGTGGCTCTGTAAGTGAGACGCATCAATGCGCGGCAACTGTGAGATCCGACGTGGCGGACTCGAGAAATTCCTGGAAGACCTCGTTCGAAAGCATGCGGCCCTGAGCGGTGAGTTGCGCTGTTTCACCGTCAAATGTGAGCATGCCGCGATCCGTTAGTAATCCGACGACTTCGAGAGCGCGGGCAACCATTTGGTTGCCGAATTCCTGACGGAGGGCGGAAACAGAAACCCCGCCGTTTAGTCGGAGACCGAGAAACCATGCCTCTTCGTGCTGGCGCGCCGGTGAAAGCCACGCCATCTCGGGCGGTTGCGGCACTTCGAGGTAAGCCTTCAAGTCGTCGGTGTTGGTAAAGCGCAGAACGTGGGCTGGCGAGGCACTATTTGGTGATTCCACGGATTCGCGCAGCATGGACGAAGCGTCGAGCCCCAGGCCGAGATAGGGGCGGCGCTGCCAGTAGCGCAGGTTGTGCCGCGATTTGCAGCCGGGACGCGCGAAGTTTGAAATCTCATACTGCGCCAATCCCGCGACGGCAAGGCTATCGATGGCGCTCTCGTACATGCGGGCAATGGTATCGTCGCTGGGAACCAACCCGGCGTGGTAGCGGGCGCCTCCGGCGAGCAGCTCGCGGCCGAGACGCGACTCGTCGTCGACCTCGAGCATGTAGATGCTGGCATGAGGGATGTTGGCCTCAACGAGCGTTGCAACGGATTCCTGCCAGGACGCGAATGTCTGTCCCGCGAGGCCCGCGATCAGGTCGATGTTCAGGTTCGTAATCCCCGCGGAGCGCAGGCGCTTCAGGTCCTCGAGCACTACAGCCCGGCTGTGGAGTCGGCCGCTCTGCTGGGCTTCGCGGTCGATGAAGGACTGAACACCGAGGCTGATGCGAGTGACGCCCGCCTTGGCAAGCGCTGCAAGGGTCGTGTCGGAAATCTGGCCCGGGGCGCACTCGACTGTGATCTCGGCATCAGATTCCACCGTAAATTCCCCGTGAATGGCAGCGAAGAGTTTGGCAATCAGATCCGGTTCGAGCAGGCTCGGTGTTCCGCCGCCGAGATAGATGGTGTCGACGCGGGCCGGTAGATCTGCGTGAAGGTTCTCGCTCCATTGGCGCGCGCCGCGCATCTCATCGATGAGGCGTTGGATGTACCGGGCGTGTTCGCCGGCCGGATATACGCCCGATGCAAAATTGCAGTAGGTGCATTTGGAGCGGCAAAACGGGATCGATACGTAAATGCCGAGTTGTTCGCTCGCGGACGCTGCCATAATCTGATTCTTTCATGCCTCCGGGAAACCGCACAGACCCACTCCGGGTTGGCGCCACAAGTGTAAGAGGAGACGTCTTTGAAGGCCTGGCCACTTCTTGCCATCTCAATTGTTCAGTCATTCCTATGCCTAGCCCATTGGTTCCTGTATCGGACATGGATCGACTTCTGGCGGCCGATGAGCACCACAGCGGTGGACGCATTGCGGATCGCTTTTATCGTGCTCTCGTTCGTCTTCATGACTGCGACACTCCTGGGATTTCGTTCGTCCAATCCTGTCGTGCGGATTTTCTACAAGGCCGCCGCGCTGTGGATGGGGCTGGCGAACTTCCTCTTCGTCGGCGCGGTGATCGCGTGGCTCGTGGATCTGCTGTTGCGCTCTTTCGTTCCAGCGGCAACAAGAATCGCCGACAGGCCGTACATCGCCGGGACGCTTCTTGTCGTGGCAATCGTGACCGCCGTGTATGGTCTGGTGAATGCCCGAAATATCCGCTTACGGCGGGTTACCGTGAAGTTGTCCGGCTTGCCGCAGAACTGGCGAGGACGACAGGCGCTGCTAGTGAGCGATCTGCACCTGGGGCACGTCAATGGGCTCGCGTTCGCACGACGGATCGCGAAAATGGTCGGCGACTTGAACCCCGCAATCGTCTTTCTTCCCGGAGACATGTTTGACGGCAGCAAGGTCGACCCGCTTGCAATGGCCGCGCCCTTACTGGAGTTGAAGCCGCCCCTGGGGATGTACTTCGTCGGCGGCAATCATGAGGAGTTTGGTGGAGCTGCACATTTTGAAGAGGCGCTCCGGGGTGGCGGAATTCGCGTGCTGCACAACGAATGCGCTGTCGTCGACGGTGTGCGCATCGTGGGCGTAGCCTATGGGCACTCGACCTATCCACTGCAGATGCGCACGTTTCTCGAAGGACTGAGGCTGAAGGACGGACCGCCCAGCATTCTGCTGAATCACGTGCCGAGCCAGCTGCCGCTGTCCGAACATGCCGGGGTGAGCCTGCAGCTTTCAGGACACACCCATGGCGGCGGCCAGATGTTTCCCTTCAACCTGATTACGCGGCGTGCCTTCGGCAAATTCACTTATGGGCTGCAAAGCTTCGGCGAGATGCAGGTCTATACGTCGAGCGGGGCTGGAACGTGGGGTCCGCCGATGCGTGTCGGAACCCATTCCGAGATTGTGTTGCTGACCTTCGCATAGAAGTGTTCTCATAGTCCTTCCGTTTCAAGCGATCGTTTTGTTCTCGCGAAAGGTAGCCATGAGATTGTTCAGTGATTCGTCCAGCAAACGCTTTCTTCTTAGTCTCGTCTCCGCGTCTCTCATAACATTTGTCGCCCCAGCTCAGCAAGCGCGTACCGACTCACCGACACCGGCGCAGCAGACGCTGGAATTCCCGACGGTGTTGTATGGCGCCGCGTACTACAACGAGTACATGCCCGGTGATCAGGACGCGCGTCTCCCGACGGACGTCGCAATGATGAAGGCCGCCGGCCTTAATGTGGTGCGCATGGGCGAGTCGACGTGGAGCCTGTGGGAGCCGGAAGACGGACGCTTTGAATACGCGTGGATGGATCACATTGTGGATGCGATGGGAAAAGCCGGCATCAAGGTAATCCTCGGCACGCCCACGTATTCGATTCCCGCTTGGATGGCGCACCAACATCCGGAGATCCTTGCGGACCGCATTCCGTCCGGCCCATTCGGCGGCAAGGCCGTGCCTGGCGTGTACGGCATGCGTCAGAACATGGATACAGATTCGCCCGCGTATAGGTTTTATGCGGAGCGGTTGATCCGCCACATCGTCGCGCACTACAAGGACAATCCCACGGTGATCGGCTGGCAGCTCGACAACGAGACTTCGAGCTACGAGGCCGCGAATCGAGATGTATTCATCGGCTTCCAACACTATCTCGAGAAGAAGTTCGGCACTCCTGAGGCTCTGAGCAAGGCGTGGTTCCTGAACTACTGGGGCGAGAACCTGCACACATGGGAAGACCTGCCCACCCGGGAAGGCACCATTTCCACGAGCTACAAGCTGGAGTGGACACGCTGGAGCCAGATGCGGGTGACGGACTTTCTGCACTGGCAGGCGGAGCTGGTTCGCGAATGTGCCGGAACGCGGCAGTTCGTCACCACGGATTACGGCGGCATGATGCGACATGACGTGAATGAAGAGGCCATTGCTGAAGCACTCGACATCCCCGCTGACAACATTTACCACGGTACCCAGGATCACTACGACGGCGCGATCCAGTCGATCCAGGGCGACTTCACACGCTCCTTGAAGCATTCGAATTTTCTTGTGACCGAAACCAATGCGCAAACCATTGGATGGAGTTCCGAAGGCCAGTTTCCGCCCTACGATGGGCAGCTGCGTGAGGATGTATACACGCATCTTTCGAATGGCGCCAACATGGTGGAGTACTGGCACTGGGCGTCCATCGCGGCAGGGCAGGAAACCTACTGGAAGGGGATTCTCTCCCACGATCTTGAGCCTAACCGCGCCTACGGTGAAATGAGCCGTACGGCACACGAGTTGCAGAAAATCGGGCCACACCTGGTCGGGCTGAAAAAGAAAAGCGACGTTGCGATTCTGTGGAGCCGAGACTCCGCCAATGCGATCGACTTCATGCCCTACGGCGGGCCGGTTCCTACATTTAGCTGGACGCACAGCCCTCAGGGGTACGACTCACTGGTGCAGCAGATCCACCGCTCTCTGTATGACCTGAATGTGAGCACGGATTTTGTGTTTCCGGAGAGCGGGGACTTCTCCGCTTACAAGTTGTTGATCGTGCCGGCACTTTACATCTCGGATGATGCCCTGTTGCAACGCATCTCAGACTATGTGAAAGACGGCGGCCACGTGCTGATGACGTTCAAGAGCGGATTTGCAAACGAGAACTCCACTGTCCGCTCCGTGCGGGCGCCGGGCCCGCTGCGAGAGGCAGCGGGATTCAGCTACCAGGAATTCTCAAACCTCGAACACCCTCTGGCACTCAAGGGAGATCCGTTCCACGTGGGAGAGACAGACAAGAATGCGAACCAGGTGAGCTATTGGGCGGAGTTCCTTATGCCGGAGCACGCAAAGGTGCTGGCTTATTACGATCATCCGTTTTTCGGAAAGTGGCCTGCGATTACTGAGAACCAGTTCGGTCAGGGTACGCTGATTTACGAAGGAACCTATCTTTCTGGCGCGCTACAAACGGCGGTCCTGAAACAGGCCCTAGAAGAGGCCGGGCTTGCGGGGCCCGATCAGCAGCAACCTGCAGCGGTGCATGTGACGCATGGCGTGAATCGCATGGGCAAGCGTGTGCACTATTACTTCAACTACTCCGGTGGCGACGTAGAAGCGATCTACTCGTACGGCCCAGGAACAAATCTGCTGAATGCGAAACCGGTGTCAAAGACAGATTCGCTGGCGCTCGGAGCGTGGGACTTGGCAATTGTGGAAGAGAAATAGGATTGCGCGAGGTGCAGGGAAGGCGAAACCCATGTTCTAACTATGCAAAAGGCTTCCGCAAATGCCGCTGAGCGTGAGCCGCACATGCAGCATTTTAGCACCATTTCCGAGCATTGCAACCGGGGAATATTCTCCATATAAATATTTAATTATCAATCACTTGTAGCCGAGTTAAACTTAGCGCCGGATTCTCAAAATCGGACAACTGCGGATAGTACAGGGGGCATCCCAGTGAAGGCCGGCGTTACGTACGCGTAAGAGGTGCAGCGCGGCATACACAGGAGCACTTCAATGGCAAATCAACAAGGCTCACAGCAAGGTTCCGGCAGCGGTACTCACAGCAATCAGGATCCAGCCCAGAAGAGTGGCACAGGCCAGCAGGATCCGTCTCAGAAGAGCGGCAGTGGCCAGCAAGGCAAGCCGAACGACATGAACAAGGGCGGCAATCAGCCGGGCAGCGGAAGCCAGCACTCCGGTGGCTCTGGTAGCAGCAATCGATAAAACTGCCGCAATGACGCCCATGGCGAAACTTCTGAGGCGTCTCTAGAATTTGAATTGAATCTGAAAAAAGGACCCACGTTCTCCAAAAGAGGCGTGGGCCTTTGAACTTTAATCATCATTCCGCCCATTCTCGTCCGCAAATTGCACCATGAGATGCATTTGCAAACCGTGTTGCACCCGTCACAGGCGGCCAGTCTTCTATTGGCTATCATCGGTGAGTCTGAAAGACCTTGGAACGCTGATTCCCCGACGAGAGACGAAAGAGGACTTCAAGTGAGCGAAACACCACAATCTGCTCCCGCCATCGATTCCGATGAAAAGCCTGCAACGATCCGAACGCGCCTGCATGGCGTCGAACTCTTGTTCAATTCCCGGCTAAACAAAGGCACGGCGTTCAACGAGCAGGAACGTGACTTATTCGGCCTGCACGGTCTACTGCCGCCGCACATCGGCACGCTTGAAGATCAGCGCCTGCGCCGCAAGCGCGTGATTGATTCGCGCGATACCGCATTCGGCAAGTACAGCAACATGCGAGATCTGCAGGACAACGATGAGACCCTGTTCTACTCGATGATCGAGCACTATACAGAAGAGTTGCTCCCGATTGTTTATACGCCGGCGGTTGGAGAAGGATGCCAGCGCTTTTCTGAAATCTGGCGGCGGCCTCGCGGACTGTTCATCAGTTATCCGAATCGACACAGAATCGATCAGATTCTTGCCGACCGTCGCTACGATGACGTGCGCTGCATCGTTGTCAGCGACGGAGAGCGCATCCTCGGCCTCGGTGACCAGGGCGCCGGCGGCATGGGCATACCTATCGGCAAGATGGCACTCTACACCGCCCTTGGCGGCATTCCGCCAGAACATTGCCTGCCTATCCTGCTGGACGCAGGCACCGACAACGAGAAACTACTGAACG